>JBIIOL010000020.1:0-15686 GCA_044336965.1 Pirellulales bacterium
CAGGATGCTCGTGGACGAATCGCGCATCGCTCGTGAGTCGCAGAATTCACCGGCTCCTGCGCGTGCCTCCGACCGGCTCCTCAGCATCCGGCTTTACGCGACGGCTCGGCCATTGTGGCCGCCTGGATGGCGGCCGCAGGTCGGGGGTGCCCATGACCCGATCGACACGATGTCGTGTTTTGCGTGACGCTAGTAAGACCGCGCCAGCACGCTTCGCCCGGTGACTGGACGGCCCGTCACGATGCACGTACCGGGATCGTCGTTGCCCTCGAGCGGGATGCACCGCACCGTCACCTTGAGTGGGTCGAACATCGCCGTCACGGCCGGGTCGTCGGCCACGTGCACGTGGGCGAAGCCCCCCTGCACAGCGCTCCCCTTCTCTGCCGGCCGCTCGAAAAATTCGACCACCTCGGCCGTGCTGCCCAGTCGCACCGAATGCTGGTCGCGAAACGTCTTCGCCCGCTCGAACATGCCGCGTTGGATGTCGTCGAGCAGGCCCGGCGCCTCCGCCAGGAACTGCGCCAGCGGCATGGCCGCCCGCTCCCGGGGCCCGCGGTCGCGCCGCGACACGCTCACGGCGCCGGCCGCCAAGTCGCGCGGGCCGATCTCCACGCGGAGCGGCACGCCCTGCTTCACGTGCTGCCAGGCCTTGTCGCCACCACGCATGTCGCGGGCGTCGATTCGGACGCGAATGGGCTCGTCGCCGAACCTTGCGTTGGTCAGATCCGCCTCCAGTTGCCGGCAACAGGCCAGCACCGCCGCCCGCTCCTCGTCGGTGCGGTGGATCGGCAGGATCACGACCTGCGTCGGCGCGATCCGCGGCGGAAGGCAGAGCCCGTCGTCGTCGGAGTGCGTCATGATCACGGCACCGATCAGCCGCGTCGACACGCCCCATGACGTCGTCCAGCAGAATTCCTCCACGCCGCTCGAGTTGGAGAATTTGATGCCCTGCGCCTGGGCAAAATTCTGGCCGAGGAAGTGCGACGTGCCGGCCTGGAGCGCCTTGCCGTCCTGCATCATCGCCTCGATCGAAAAGGTGTCGACAGCGCCAGGGAAGCGTTCGCCGGACGGCTTGGGACCCTTGAGCACCGGCATCGCCAGGTCTCGTTCGGCGAACGTGGCGTAGACGTCGAGCATCCTCAGGGTCTCTTCGACGGCCTCCTCGCGGGTGGCGTGGGCGGTGTGCCCTTCCTGCCAGAGAAACTCCGCCGTCCGCAGGAACAGCCGCGGCCGCATCTCCCAGCGGACGACGTTGGCCCACTGGTTGATCAGCACCGGCAGGTCCCGCCACGACTGCACCCACTTTGCGTACATCGCGCCGATGATCGTCTCGCTGGTCGGCCGCACGACGAGCGGTTCCTCGAGTTTGCCCGTGGGGATCAGCTTGCCGTCGGGCCCGAGTTCGAGCCGGTGGTGCGTGACGACCGCGCACTCCTTCGCGAACCCCTCGACGTGCTTCGCCTCCTGTTCGAGGTAGGAGAGCGGAATGAAGAGCGGGAAGTAGGCGTTTTGATGGCCTGTCGCCTTGAACATGCGGTCGAGGATGGTCTGCATCCGTTCCCAGATGGCGTAGCCGTGCGGCTTGATCACCATGCAGCCGCGGACCGGCGACTGTTCGGCGAGGTCGGCCGCGCGGACGACCTGCTGATACCACTCCGGGTAGTCCTGACTGCGGATGGGCGAGATGGCATGGTCGGGCATGACGGGCTCCAGAGGCTGTGGAAGGCGAACCGCGGCGGGCCGCGAGGCCGCGGATTGTAGTCTCTCGCGACGGCGGCGGGCACAGTCAGACAGGATGGGGGAGTTTTTTCACGGTCTGCTAGACTCGAACCACACGGTCACCCACCACGGCCCCCGAGCCCGCGCATGTCCACTGCTCCATATTCCGGCCGCGATGCCAATGCTCACGGCGAATCGGCGGCCGCCAAGGGGCCGCTGCGTCGCGGCGGCTCCGGTCGCAAGCGGATCACGGAACTCGCCGGTGGCGCCCAGATCGATCAGGTGTTTCTGGCCACGCGGAAGCAGCTGCGGCCCAACCGCAATGGTCAGCTCTACCTCCAGGTGGAACTGGCCGATCGCAGCGGAGCCATCACGGGCCGCATGTGGAATGCCTCCGATGAAGACTTCGAGGCCTTCGACGAAGGAGACTATGTCAGGGTCGAGGGCACGGTGCAGCTCTACACGGGGGCGTTGCAGATCATCGTCACGGCGATCGGTCGGGTCGACCCTCGCTCCGTCGACGAGGGTGAGTTCTGCGTGCTCTCGACGGCCGACGTCGAGCGGCTGACCGCCGAACTCACCGGGCTGCTCGGCACGATCCGCGCGGAGCCCCTTCGCCGTCTGGTCGATGAGGTGCTGGCCGATGCCGAACTGATGGCCGCGTTCAAGCGGAGCCCCGCGGGCGTGAAGCAGCACCACGCCTACGCCGGCGGACTGCTGGAGCACGTCGTCAACCTGCTCCATCTGGCCGACACCATCGCGCCGCGCTATCCCGCGGTCGACCGCGACCTGCTGCTCGTGGGCGTGCTCCTGCACGATATCGGGAAGACGTTGGAACTCGAGAGCGAGCGGGGCTTCTCCTACACCGATGCCGGGCAGTTGCTCGGCCACGTGCTCCTCGGGCTGGAATTGGTCGACGAGAAGATCCGTGCAGTCGAGGAACGCACCGGCAGTGTTTTCGACGCCGAGACCGCGATGCGGATCAAACACATGATCGCCAGCCACCACGGGGAATATGCCTTCGGTGCCCCCAAGCTTCCCATGACGCTCGAAGCAATCGCCCTGCATCATCTCGACCAGTTTGACGCGCGGATGGCGGGCACGTTGCAGCTCATGCAAAACGAGGCCGCTCTCGACGGCGGGTGGACGCAGTACCACGCCAACCTCGGGCGGAAGTTCTTCAAGGGCCGCGGCTGAGGCCGTCGGCCTGGAAAGGCGTTGCAGGTGTCTCATGGGCCGGTTCCGCCCACCTCGCGATGATCGTCCACCGCAGTCGTCCGGCGAATCGGACGACGCCTCCTCATCCGGTGGCCAGGAGTCGCGGCGGCAGGGCGTGGTGGGCGTCTTCCGCCGGGCCGCGGGTGGCTACGGGTTCGTGCGTCCCCTGGAGGCACCCGCCGGCGACCGCTCCGGGGACATCCACATCCCGGCGGCCTCCGCTCTGGATGCCGCCACGGGCGACACCGTCCGCGTGCGGCTCGCGCGGGGACGCGATAGCCGCCGGCCCGGTCCGGCGGGTGAGATCGTCGAGGTGGTCGACCGCCGTACCACCCGGTTCGTCGGCGGCTATTTCGAGGCGGCCGGTGGCGGCTGGGTGCGGATCGATGGTACGCATTTCGCGAGGCCGGTGTCGGTCGGTGATCCCGGTGCGAAGGGCGTGCGCGAGAACGACAAGGTGGTCGTGGAGATGGTGCGGTTTCCGACGCATCTCCGCGACGGCGAGGGGGTGATCGTCGAGGTGCTCGGCGCCGCCGGCGAGGCGGGCGTAGACACTCTCACGGTGATCCACGAGTTCGAACTGCCCGGGCCGTTTCCCGAAGGGGCGTTGGCCGAGGCTCGTCGGCAGGCGGAACGCTTTCGCGAGGAGGTGCCAGCCGGCCGCCGCGATCTCACGGATCGAGTGATCGTGACGATCGATCCGGTCGACGCCCGCGACTTCGACGATGCGATCTCACTCGAGCGGATCGGCCGTGACCACTGGCTGCTGGGCGTGCACATCGCCGACGTTTCTCACTTCGTCGAGGAGGGATCGCCGCTCGACCAGGAAGCCCGGGCCCGCGGCACGAGCGTCTACCTTCCCGACCGCGTGATTCCGATGCTGCCGGAGATCGTCTCCAACAATCTCGCCAGCCTGCAGCCGGATCGCGTGCGGTACGCGCGAACCTGCTGGATCGAATTCTCGCCCGACGGGATTCCGGTGCATGCCGAGGAGGAGCGGTCGGCGATCAGGAGCCGGCGGCGGTTCACCTACGAGGAGGTCGACGTGTTTCTCGCCGACCCCGCCACCACCGCCGTGACCATGACCGACGAGGTCCGGTCGCTGCTCGGCCGCATGCGGGATCTGGCGAGGATGCTCCGCAGCCGGCGGATGGCCCGCGGGTCGCTCGAACTCGCGATGCCCGAGGTGAAGATCGATCTCGACCGCGATGGTCGTGTGAGCGGGGCGCACGTGGTGGAAAACACCGAGAGCCATCAGGTCATCGAGGAGTTCATGCTCGCCGCCAACGAGGCCGTGGCCGGGATGCTCGCCGCGGCCGGGGCCGGGTTTCTGCGTCGGATCCACCCGGCCCCCGATCTGCGGAAGCTCCGGCAGCTGACGGAGTTCGTCTCGGAACTCGGGTTCGAGGTCGACACGCTGGAGAGTCGCTTCGAACTGCAGCGACTGCTCGACATGGCGAGGGGGCGGCCGGAGGAACACGCCGTGCACTACGCCGTGCTCCGCAGCCTGTCGCGGGCCGTCTACGGCCCTCAGGAGGATGGCCACTATGCGCTGGCCAGTGACTGCTACTGCCACTACACATCGCCCATCCGCCGCTATCCCGACCTCACCGTTCATCGGGCGCTCGATCTTCTGGCCCGCGGCCGCCGCGCGGCGGCCGACGGACTGCCGCGGCTGGGCGAGGAATGCTCGCTCCTGGAACGCCGGGCCGAGGCGGCCGAACGGGAACTGGTGAAGCTCAAGCTGCTTCTCTTCCTCAGCTCGCGCACGGGCGAGGAAATGAATGCCGTGGTGACCGGAGTGGAACCGTTCGGCCTGTTCGTGCAGGGCCTCGAACTGCCGGCCGAGGGGCTGGTCTCGCTCGAATCGCTCCCGGACGACAGCTACCGCTTTGAGCGGACCAGCCACACGCTCATCGGTCGGCGGGCGGGCAACTCCTTCAGGCTGGGCGACCGGGTGCGTGTGAAGGTGTTTCGCGTCGATCTCGATCGGCGCACGCTCGACTTCCGTCTGGTCGAGGTCGGTGGCCGCTTCCGTCAGCGCGGCGGACGGGCTCCGCAGCCGCCCAGCAAGCACAAGAGGAAGAGCAAGAACACGTCGCATGGGAAGGCATCGCACGCCAAGGCCTCGGGGAAGTCCGCGAAGTCCGGAAAGCGTGCTGGTAAGAAACGTCGCCCTCGCTAGCGCGGGGTCACTGGCAGGTTTGCGGTGGGTTCCTACAATCCGTCCCGAGAATCATTCACCTCCGGCAAACAAGCACCTCCAGTAAACATTCACCTTCGGAAGGATGCCCGTGTCGCAGACACTCCTCGAAACGCCGCTCGCGGGCTGGCACGTCGCCCACGGCGGCCGGATGGTCGACTTCGCGGGCTGGCGAATGCCCGTGCAGTATGCGTCGATCGTCGAGGAGCATCTCGCTACGCGGCACGCTGCCGGCATGTTCGACGTGTCGCACATGGGTCGGCTGACGATCGGTGGTCCCTCCGCCGTCGAGTGGCTTGAGTCGCTGCTGACGCGACGGGTGGCCGGCATCGAGGTGGGCCGCGTTCGCTACACCCTCGTCACGAGCGATGCGGGGGGCCGGCCGGTCGTGCTCGACGACGCCCTTGTCTCACGGGATACCGACGCTCCGGACGGGACGACCCGCCTGGCATTGGTCGTCAACGCCAGCAACCGTGATCGCGTCGTCGCCTGGCTCAGGAGCCGCCTGCCGCAGGCGGGCGTCGCGTTCGCGGACCGCACGTTCGAGACCGCCATGATCGCGGTGCAGGGGCCGCTGGCGATCCAGATCGTGGCCGGCCTCTGCACGCCTGCCGATGCTGCCCTCATCGCTGGCCTGGGCAACTACCGGGCCACGTCTGCGGTGGTCGCGGGACATGCCGCGGCCGTCAGCCGCACCGGCTACACCGGCGAGGACGGTGTCGAACTGGTGGTCGCTGCCACGGCCGCCACGCCGGTGTGGGACGCCATCCACGCCGCTGGTGTGCCGCTCGGCCTTCGTGCCTGCGGCCTGGGCGCCCGAGACACCCTGCGTCTGGAGGCCGGGATGCCGCTCTACGGCCATGAACTGCGGGAAGACTCCGATCCGTTTGCGATCGGTCTCGGTCTGGCGGTCAACCTGGACGGCCGCAGCTTCCCCGGAGCCGGGCACTACGCGGCACTGCGGGACCATTCGGCTGGCCGCGTGCGGGTTGGCCTGACGTTCGACTCCAAGCGGAGCGCTCGCGAAGGAGACACCGTTGTGCAGGGCGAGAGACAGGTGGGCGTCGTCACCAGCGGCAGTTTCGCGCCGACGCTCGGGACCGCCGTCGCGATGGCCATGGTGGACCGCGACGTGGCCACCGTCGGCACGTCGCTTGCCGGTGTCATCCGCGACTCCCGGCAGCCAGCCGTGGTCGCCCCCCTGCCCTTCTACCAGCGGGACAAGCGGCGGGCATGATGCGGTATGATCTTGGGGACCCCCGCCGCGGTCGGACGGGACGTCCATCTTTGTTCTTTCCAGGCTTTGTTCTTTCCAGGCTGTGATTCACGAGGAGTTTTCCATGGCGGCTGATCTGAAGTTTGCGAAAACGCATGAATGGGTTCGGCCGGAGTCGGGCGGCGTGGTGACCGTGGGCATCTCGTCCTATGCAGTCGAGGCACTCACCGACCTGGTGTTCATGCAACTCCCCGCGGTTGGCAGGAAGGTGAAGGCAGGCGAGTCGTTCGGCGAGATTGAGAGTGTCAAGGCGGTGAGCGATCTCTATGCCCCGATCTCCGGCGAGATCGTCGAGGTCAACGCCGCACTGCCCGGCAAGCTCGAAACCCTCGGCAAGGATCCCTACGGCGAGGGCTGGGTGGCCCGAATCAGGGCCGACAACCCAGCGGAACTGGACTCGCTGCTCGACCGGACCGCTTATGATGCGCTCGTCGGCAGCCAGCCCCACTGATGGGCCTGCTGTGAACGTGAACACGCTCACGATCTGGTGGGACGGTGCGTCAGACGGTCCCACCAACATGGCCGCCGACGAATGCCTGGCGGCCGAGGCTGAGCGTCGCGGCAGTCTCTTGCTGCGTTTCTATGGATGGTCGGAGACGACCATCTCGCTGGGCGGTTTCCAGAAGATCGATGACGCCCGTCAGCAGGAAGCGATCCGTGGCCTGCCCCTCGTGCGTCGGCCCAGTGGTGGCGGCGCGATCGTCCATGGCAGCGACCTGACCTATGCGGCCGCCGTGCCGAAGAGCCATCCGTGGGGGACGTCGCCCCAGGTATTTTATGACGCCCTGCACGGCGCCATGGTGGAGGTGCTGGCCGACCAGGGGATTGGAGCCTGGCCGCATGCCGCCGACGCTGATCGTCCTTCGCGTGACGACTCGCTGTTCTTCTGTTTCGACCGACGCGCCAGTGGCGACCTGGTCATGGCAGGGTCTGTGGAAGGCACATCCAGCAAGATCATGGGAAGTGCGCAGCGACGGCTCGCGGGCGTCGTGTTGCAGCACGGCAGCCTGTTACTCCGCGGCAACACCACCGTGGGTGGCCCGGCCCGCCATGTGGCCGTGGCCGACCTTGTGGATGGGGGGCAGTTTCCCGATGAGGCGGTACTGTCGCGTGCCTGGGGGCGGGCGATCGCACGTGGCCTCGGGGCTTCGCTCCGCGAAGAGGGGTGCCCCTTCCTGCGGGGGCGGGAATCGGAAGTCGCCGCGGAATCGGCACGATTTCGCGAGGAATCATGGACGGCCCGCCGATGAATCGTGGGGGATGATGGCCGGGCGCGGCGGCGCATCTTCTCTGTGAGAATCTCATTTCGACGCGGGGCAGGTGTTGGCACAGGGGACTGTGGGCGGTAGGATAGTTAACGTCTTTTCCTGCACGGGGTTCCCCCACGTTCGATCTCCCACGTTCTTCCGGGGGCGGCTTTTCCGCTCGCCGCCGGGGATTCGGAGCACCATTCCATGGTCACGAAATTGGTCGTTGCCTCAGGAAAGAGTGCTGGCCGGTCGATTGCCCTCAAGCACGGCAAATTGTTGATTGGCCGCGCCGAGGAATGCGACGTGAGGCCGCTGGGCGAGGAGGTCAGCCGCCGACATTGCGCCGTGGTGGAGGAGGCCGCGGGCCTGACCGTTGAGGACCTCAAGAGTCGCAACGGCACCTATGTGAATGGTGTCAGGATCGCGGCCAAGGTGACCGTTGCCGACGGTGACATCGTCCGCGTTGGGCCGCTTGAACTGAAGGTGTCGTGTGTCGTGCCGGCGCCGGCCGCCACTGCTCCCATGGACGAGGTTTCCCGTTGGCTGATGGCCGACGACGAACCTGCCGGCATGTTCGATACGACCCAGACGATGAGCGTTTCAGACGTGGCTGCCGCGGTGGCCCCCGCTGCCGCGCATGCAGGTGACGGGTCGTCGGTGAGTTCCGTCCCCGTTGGCGCGGAGGCGGTTGCTGCAGTGGGTGATTCCTCCGCGGCGGCCTCTGTCTCCGGCATCGATGCGCTGCGCGCGGCCCGGGCGCAGCCCGGCAGCCTGCCAGCGGAGGCGCGAGCGTCGAAGTCGAACAACTCGAAGGATGCCGCCGCCGAGGCGCTCAAGAAGTTCTTCGGGAAGCGGTAGGGAAGGCGTGAGGCCGTGCCCTGACTGCGGCCGTTCGGGCCGGTTATGCGGGCTATGAGGCCGGCGTATTTTTTCTGGCCGCCCCATCTTGCCTGGTCGTTGTGGCGCATACTTCCGGTAGAGCTTGCCCAACGGGCAAACCTTCTCGATCACCCGCCTCACGCATCCTCCGGGAAACCAACGATGACGACTTCCGCCCTGCCGAAGCCCCCCTGCTCCAGCCGCCGTGCCATGGCCGCCGCCGCCGCGGGCCGCGCCAGCAGCCGACGCCGGCACATCGATCCGACCACCTGCGAACGGGATTATCAGCCGGAAGAACTGGAATTCATGCAGGCGGTCGAGCAGTACAAGCGACGGAACGGCCGGCCTTTTCCGACCTGCAGCGAATTGCTCGAGGTGGTCCGTTCGCTCGGCTATGTCCGCGTGGGCACCGCCTGACCGCGGGCCGAAACGGCCTGCCCGCAGTCCGTCTGGGGTTGTCGTGGGACTGGGGCGGAAGCTACGGTTCTGCCTCCTGCCACCCCGGTGGATGCTCCCGTCTGTGCGGCAGGCTCGGAGGGCGACTATGCCCGCGGCTGACCACAGCATCACCATCCCAAACATCGCGATCCCGTTCCTCGCCTGCATCGTTTGCCTTGCGGCCAGCGGCTGTGGTGGGATCGTGAAGAACGACAACTCGGCCGGTGTGCAGCTCTACCAACAGGGCAACTACCTGGGGGCGGTGAATCACTTCCAGCAGGCACTGGCCAGGCAGCCGGGCAATGCCGACTGCTTCTACAACCTCGGGGCCACCTACCACCAACAGGCCAAGCTCTTCGGACGACCCCCGGACTTGCAGACAGCCGAGCAGTATTACCACCTCTGTCTGGCTCGCAACCCGAACCACGAGGCCTGTCAACGCGGGCTGGCCGTGCTGCTGGTCGAGGAGGATCGCCGCGACGAGGCGATGGCCCAGTTGCAGCAATGGGCCCAGCGGCAGCCCGGCAATCCGAATCCGCAGATTGAGATGGCCCGCCTCTGTCAGGAGCACGGCGATCTGCGGGAGGCCGAAAACCACCTGATCGACAGTCTGGCGATCGCCCCCAACAACCCCCGTGCGCTGGTGGCTCTCGGACAGATCCGGGAGTCGGAGGGGGATGCCTCGCAGGCGCTTGCCGACTACAGCCGCGCCCTCGCCGTCGATCCAAGGCAGCCGACGGTGGCGGCTCGGGCGGCAACACTCTCGGCGGCCCAGACCGGGGCATCCCGACTGGCGGCGATGCCGACCTCCGCCGTGCCGCTCTCGCCCCCGGAATACGCTGTGCCCATGCCGTCGGGAAATGCGTCCCGTTGACCAATGCTGTAGGCGGCTTTTATTCTGCCCTCTCGGCTGCCCGGCTCTCCGGCCTAGGGTGCCGACCCTCGTGAACGCCCGGCCATCGGTTTGTGAATGCAGCCCTGATCGTATCGGGGGCACGGCCGCTGGCGGTGGTTGCAGGCGGTGAGAGGTGCGGGCAGGCCGGGATGGAGTACCAGCCAGTGACGGATCGCAGTGTCGAGTCAGCGAGCGAACGGGTCTACAACTTCTCGCCAGGCCCAGCGGTGCTGCCGCTGGAGGTGCTGGAACGCGCTCGGAACGAAATGCTCGCCCTGCCTGGCGTAGGTATTTCCGTGCTCGAGGTCAGCCACCGCAGTCCAGCCTTCGATCGCATTCTGGAGGAGACTCTCCAGGGACTGCGGGAGTTGCTGGGGATTGGAGATGACCACGACGTGCTCCTCATGCAGGGCGGAGCAAGCCTCCAGTTTTCGATGGTGCCGATGAACCTCCTCCGAGGTCGCCAGGGAGCTGCGGATTACATCCTGACCGGGACATGGGGGCAGACCGGCGCCAAGGAGGCGCGACGGGAGGGCAAGGTGCATGTGGCGTGGGATGGCGGAGCCACGGCCTACGATCGGCTTCCAACTGACGGCGAGGTGCGGTTGTCGGGCAATGCCGAGTACGTGCATGTCACGAGCAACGAGACGATCCAGGGAGTGCAGTGGAAGCATGACCCGGATGGTGGCGGGGCCCCGCTCGTCTGCGACTGCTCCAGCGATTTCATGTCGCGGCCCATCGACGTGTCGAAATATGGGCTGATCTACGCCTGTGCGCAGAAGAACGCCGGGATCGCCGGGGTGACGGCCGTCGTCATCCGGAAAGATCTGCTCGAGCGTTCCCGGGACGATCTGCCCACGATGCTCGACTATCGCACCTACGCCAAGAACGGCTCACGGCCCAACACGCCGCCGGTCTTCGCGGTGTACGTGCTCGGGCTCGTCTGCCAGTGGCTCCGCGACAGCGTGGGCGGGCTGGCGGCCATGAACCGTCACAACAACGCCAAGGCAAAGCTGTTGTACGACGTCCTCGATGCCTCCGGCGGCTTCTATGCCGGCCATGCCCGTCCGGAGTGCCGTTCCGACATGAATGTCACCTTCCGCCTTCCCGATGAGACGCTCGAGAAGGCCTTCCTCAAGGGGGCCACCGAACGTCGGCTCGTCGACCTCAAGGGGCACCGTTCCGTGGGGGGGATTCGGGCGAGCATCTACAACGCGATGCCTTTGTCAGGCGTCGAATCCCTGCGAGACTATATGCTGGAGTTCCAACGGAGTCAGCGCAGCTAGCCGTTGGTGGCCACCGTCTCCACTCTTTGCATCCCTGCCCTTTGCGGAAACTCGAATCCATGCCCTCGATCATCGTGCTCGACACGCTCAGTCCGGACGGTCTCGCGCTCCTCGATGCAGCGGCCGATGTTGGGGTGACTTATGAAGTCGTCACCGGGCTTTCGGGCGCGGCCTTGCGAGAGGCCCTCGCCCGCCACGACGGGGCGATCTGCCGCAGCGGCGTGAAGATCACCGCGGATTCGCTCGCCGGCAATCACCGGCTCAAGGCGATCGTTCGGGCCGGTGTGGGCACCGACAACATCGACAAGGATGCGGCCACGCGGCAGGGCATCGTCGTGATGAACACGCCGGCCGGAAACACGGTCAGCACAGCGGAGCACACGTTCGCGTTGATCCTCGCCCTCTCCCGCAACGTCGCCGCGGCCGACGCCAGCCTCCGCCAGCATCGCTGGGATCGAAACAAGTTCATGGGCGTGCAGTTGGCGGGAAAGACACTCGGGATCGTGGGGCTCGGGCGGATCGGTCAGGCGGTGGCCAAACGTGCCCTGGCATTCGACATGCGGGTGCTGGGCTTCGACCCGTTTCTGTCCCAGGAACGAGCCAAGGAGTTGGGCATCGAACTGGTGGGGACGGTGCGGGGCATGCTGCCGGAGGTCGATTACCTGACCGTGCACACCCCGCTGACCGATGACACGCGGCATCTTGTCGGCATGGACGAATTGGCCATCCTCAAGCCTGGCGTGCGGCTGGTGAACTGTGCCCGTGGCGGCATCTACGACGAGAAGGCGGTGGCGGAGGGACTCAAGCGTGGCGTGATCGGCGGCGTGGCGCTCGACGTGTTCGAGCAGGAGCCCTGCACCGACAGCCCGTTGTTCGACATGCCTGGCGTGCTCGTCACGCCCCACCTGGGGGCCAGCACCGAGGAAGCGCAGTCGCAGGTGGCCGTCGAGGGCGTCGGGTTGCTCGTCGACTTCCTTTCCACCGGCTCGATTCGCCATTCGGTCAACTCCAGCCCCATCGATCCGGCGTCGATGGAGGGGGTCCGTGGATTTCTGGATCTCGCCTGGCGGCTCGGCCTGTTGCTGGCCCAGCTCGAGGACGGCCCTCCGCGATCCTGCTCGATCGCCTACCGTGGCGAGATCGCGTCGCGGAACACGCGGCTCGTGACGGCGGCCTTTGCGGCGGGGCTCCTCGAATCGGCGCTCGACGACGTCAATATCGTCAATTCCGAGGTGCTTCTCCGTGATCGGGGCATCGAGCTGGTCGAGCAGAGCCGGACCGACCCCGGGGCATTCAGTTCGGTCGTGGCGGTGGATCTCGTCTCTGGCGACCATGTCCATCGGGCTGCGGGCACGCTGTTCGGGCACTCGATGCCTCGGCTGGTGCAGTTGGAGGGTCACCGCCTCGAGGCCTATCTCGACGGGGTGTTGCTGGTGTTCACGCACCAGGACGTGCCGGGCATCATCGGTCGCGTGGGCAACGCCTTTGGCGGCATGGGGGTGAATATCGCCCAGATGACGGTGGGCCGTTCCGCTCCGGGCGGTGACGCCATCGGTGTGCTGAATCTCGACCAGGAGCCCTCCCCTGAGGCTGTGGCGGCCGTGCTGGCCTGCCCCGGCGTCCGATCGGCTCGCGTGGTCAAACTGCCATCTGCGGGCCAGCTCCCGTTTTGGCTGGCGGCCTCCTCCGCGGCGGTGCGGCGTGCGCCCGCGGCAGCCGGGAACAAGACAGCCGGGAAATAAGTTCCCGGCCCCGGCCCGAATGGTCTCGTGACGGAAGATTCGGACGCGGGCGGCCCGGTCGCTGGTACGGATGCCGGGACTGTGTTGCGGGAACGTGTTCTTCAGGCCGAAGTCATCATGGCCGAATCCCCTGCCGCCGGTGATCGATTTGATCGGTGGGTGAGTGATCATGTGGAGATGCTCTATCGGGTCGCTTTTCGACTGCTGGGCGACCAGCATGAGGCCGAGGACATCGTGCAGGACACCTTCCGTTCCGCCTGGACGAGCCGCCATCTCTTCGATCCTGCCCGGAGCGAGCGGGCATGGTTGCTCTCGATTCTCCGCCGCCGGGCCGCGGATCACTGGCGGCGATCCGCCGCCGTCGTGCCCCCCGGCAACGGAGAGCTTCCGCAGCCGGCTGCACCGACCGGCCAGGACCCGTTCGCGGCCGAACTCTCCTCCGCGATGCAACGGGCGCTCGGCAGGCTGCCCGAGGAACTCCGAGAGACCCTGCTGCTGGTGGTCGTGGGTGGCCTCACCCATCAGGAAGCTGCCGACATGCAGGGCATTCCCCTGGGCACCGTGCTTTCCCGTGTCAGCAGGGCCCGCAGCCGGCTGCGTGAGTTTCTTCTCGAGTCTCCTGCACACGTGTCTGCCCACCACTGATCCGCGTCCCGGAACTGCTTCCAGTCTCGATCGCTCATGACGCAAACTGACGACCGCATGCTCGACGCCCGCTTGCGGGACGTTCCCTCGCCGGCTGGCATCGCCCGCCGTGTCGCGCCAGAGATGTTGTTCGACGACGTGGCGATCGATCGGTTGCTTCTCCGCGTGGACCTGCCGGAAGGGCTCGAGGATCGCACCCGCCGTGCGATGGCAACCATGCGTGAAGGGTTGACGTTGCCACTGCCGTCGAAATCGAAACCGTCTGGACCCGCTGGTTCTCGCGGCTCCGACGGCGGCCGCCAGGCGTCGCCATCACGGCGGACAAGGCTCTGGCCGGCGGCCATGGATCTGTTCGCAGACGGCGCGGCCGTGGCCGCGGCACTGTCGATCGTGGCGCTCATGTTCCTCGCAGGCACCGAACTCTCACGTCGCCTGGCTCCTGCCGCCGTGGCGCCGCCGCAGTTGGCGGACCGTGTTGCCAAGCCAAAGCGGCAGCACGCCCGGCCGAACCCCTCGAGTGCCCCGACGGCGCGGCGTGAGGCGGGGGGCGGTTTCCGGTCGAGTGAACCGCCCATGCTGGGAATGACAGGCAGCGCTGACGGCCAGCGGCCTCCAGCCGCCGCCCCACTGAAGGCTCCGCCTGAGGCGCCGCGACCAGATGCCTCATTGGCAGGCGATGCTCGCCACGCTGTCCCATCGGCGCCGACGGCTCGAGCCGCGGTGGAGGTGCGGGCTGCACCGGCGGCAGCCGAGTTTGCGGACGGGGGGGATCGCGGGAGTCGGGTCGGTGGCATCCGCACGGTGATCCTGCCGGCGACGGGCAGGCATGTGCCGCGCGTGCCTGCCTACGACATCGCCTTCGAGATGGCGCACGGCGAGGCGCCCTTCATCGACCCGTCGCGGGCGGCGGAACTCGCTCTCGATCGCCCGCCGCTCTCCCTGAGGACCGATTCGTTCGACAGCCTGTGCGTGGCCGCCAGTCGCGGTCACGGTCGGTCGACGGGCAGGCCGTCGAGACGCGGCGGGATGGTGGCAGTGCGCGTCGAAGACATCCTCGCCGCGCTGCCGGCTGCACCGGAAGTCGCCGGATGGCAGGGGCCGGGGCTGGGGCTGTCGGTCGACGCGGTCCGCTCGTTGCGGGCGTCGCCCGGCAGCCTGCTCGTCGAGGTATGTGTCGCCGCGCCGACCCTGGTCGCCGGCCGTACCGCGGCCGGCTCGGCCCCGCTCGATGCCATGCTCGTGCTCGACCAATCCTCAGGCCCCTTTGCCTCGCTCTCGTGGCAGTGGCTGTGCTGTGGGCTTCGCCGTGTGGTTGGTCAGATGGGGCCTGCCGATCGACTGTCGCTGGTCGTCTGTGGCGAGCGACCGCGGCTGGTGGCGCTGCGTGCCGACGCGGCCACGCTCACCGCATTGCTGCCCGAACTCATGCGTGAGCCGATGGCGAGGTTTGCCGACTTCGACGCGGCGTTCCGGCTGGTCGCCGCCGTCGGCCGCCGCGAGGGACGCCCGGATCGGATCGTCGCTGCGGCGCATGCCGATTCCCTGGATCGATGCCGCGCCGAGGGGCGAGCCGCGTTGTCGGAGTGGCAGGCCACGGTGGCCTCGGCCTCGACGTTGCCGTTGGCGGCCATGACCGAGTTCGTGCTGATCGACCCGCAGCAGCCGCTCGACGCCGCAGGAAGCACGCCGGTGGCAACGCCGACCGGACGCATCGCCGCCGATCCGATAGCGATCGCACGAGCCATGGTGGGGCGGGTCTTTGCCCGTCCGACGCTCGCGGCCACAGGGTGTCGGCTCGAGGTGGCGTTCGATCCGCGCCGTGTCGAATCGTATCGCATCGTCGGTCATCGCCAGACCGCAGCCGACGCCCTGGCTGGCATCGAGCCGCTGCCCATCGATCTGCACGCCGGCGAAACGGCGAGGGTCGTCTACGAGGTCGTCACTCGGCCTGGGCAGCAGCCGGGAGCGGCAGCAGACTTTGTGTCGGCCACGCTGGCCTGGACTTCGGCGGATGCGAGTGCGGACGGCCTTCACCAGGAGCAGCGGGTGCGGCGGGGACTGGCCGGCGGGGTCGCTGCGCTGGCCCATGCCCCGCGGAACGGCCTGCCCCCGCCGCACGACTGCGAACTGCTGCT
>JBIIOL010000308.1:0-4753 GCA_044336965.1 Pirellulales bacterium
CGCGGCCATGTCGTGTCCGCCTCGCCAATGAAGCTCACGTCGCACAGCCCCTTGAAAAACTCTTCCTGCACCGACATCAGCGGTCCACCGACAGCCGTGAAGATCTTGGCCTCTCGCAGACGCACGAGGATCTGCCGCATCCGCTCCTTCTGCACGATCATGCCCGTGACACCGACGATGTCGTAGCCTGAGAGCGACGGCCAGTCGATCTCCTCGACGTTTTCATCGACGAGCGTCACGTCATGCTCGCCGCAGAGTCCGGCGAGCGCCGACAGCGAGCCCGAGATCATGGTGCTCCGCTTGTTCCCCGGGTAGAGCGGCAGCGCGAAGTCAAAACCCCAGTACGACGGCTCGAAGCGTGGATTGATCAGGCAGATCGAGAGTTTTCGACCCGGCCGTCGAGGCGGAAGCGTGGGCTGGACGAGCGTGGCCGTGGACGGCGACGCGAGGTCGATCACACCGAGAACGCCCTCAGCCGAGCAGGGGTCGTCGATGATGGACAGGGCGGCACTCATCCTTGAGTTTCCCAGTTGCTTTAGTGGGCGACGTACCCGGACCATCGCCGCTGAGGCGGACTTCCTGTCTGACTCAGTCCCCCAAGAATAGGCGGACGCCGGAAAATGCCCAAGGCCAAAACGCCGCCCAGGCCCCGCCGTCCCTCGCCGACCCCATTCCCGACCGTTTTTCGCCGTCAATCGCTGTCTGGTTCGAGCGGCGGCAGCTCCCACGTATCCACTTCCACGATGGCCACGATGTGGGCAGCATTGATGGAACAGGTGGCCCGGTCGGGGCTGGAGGACTTGAGCACGGGGAAATGGCCCCAGGGAAAGCCCTCCTTGCGATAGGGCACGACCAGCTCGACGTCGAGCCAGACAACGCCATTGGGTGCCTGGCGGACCGCCTTGATGGCGTCGATGATCAGCACCTGCCGCGTGTCGAGCAACGCCCCGAACCGTCCGGGTTCCGAGAGGATCCGATCGGTGAACCAGCATGGGAGCAGTTCCCGAGCGGTGCCCCGCCACAATTCCGGCTCCTGTTCCTGCATGACATGCCCTCCACCGACTCGCTGCTCTGACGTCCCAGGTAACCAGCACTGGCGATGCATGGGACGATGTCTGCCTCCCAATGTCCACAAATCGTCCTTCTCCCGCAACGCCCCACCCCGCACTGGCGGTGGTTTCAGGACGAAGCTATACTTCGATTCGTAACGAGGTGGTGAGAGCGAACAGCCACGGTTTTTCCTCGGCTGTTCGCTGAATCCTTCAAATTCTGCTTGCCCCCTCCGCTGAACCGCACGGCCTTCAGGTCGTGTCGCTTGCCTCTGGCTCCCGTCGGTGACGCATCGTGTGCGTCTGCGGCGGAGTCAGGTGACGCAGGTCTCAGGGTTCAGTGCGTCCCAGGAATGGGAGAAGGGCTTTCTGCCATCGTCCTGACGGACTTGTCTCGTCGGGCTTGGCCGTGCCGCGGGTTCCACCCGCGATCCCTGCGCTTACCGCGGCTGTCGCGATCGACGGCCCGTATGCAGACGTTTTGTACGAACTATGTGTGTTGAGAAAGAAGAATTGACCATGACGACGTTTGAGAGCTTGGGACTGACCGAACCGGTGCTCAAGGCACTGAAGGCCGAGGGCTATACCGTGCCGACGCCGATCCAGGCGAAGGCTGTACCGCATGTGCTCGCCGGCCGCGATCTCTTCGGCTGCGCGCAGACGGGCACCGGCAAGACCGCCGCTTTCGCGCTGCCGTTGATCGAGCAGATGATGGCGAGTCCGCGCGAACGGACGGCCCGCCGTTGCCGCGTGCTCGTGCTCGCACCGACCCGCGAGCTGGCCGGCCAGATCCACGAGAGTTTCCGTGTCTATGGGAAAAATGCCCACCTGAAGTCGGCCGTGATCTATGGCGGCGTCGGCCAGCGGCCGCAGGAGACGGCGATGAGCAAAGGCGTCGACGTGCTCGTGGCAACACCGGGGCGACTCCTCGACCTCGTGCAGCAGAAGTTCGTCGACCTGCGGGCAGTGGAATTCCTCGTCCTCGACGAGGCGGACCGCATGCTTGACATGGGGTTCATTCACGATGTGCGGCGGATCGTCGGCATGCTGCCGAGGGAGCGGCAGACGCTCTTCTTTTCGGCGACGCTGCCGAGCGAAGTGAGGCAACTGGCCGATTCGATGCTTCGCAATCCGCTCGAGGTGAAGACCACGCCGCAGTCGACGCCGGCGGAGACGGTCGCGCAGACGGTGTTTTTCCTGCCGCAACGGCAGAAGAGGCACTTGCTTGTGCATTTGCTCTCGACCGAGGGCATGGCCCGCGTGATCGTGTTCACGAGAACGAAGCATGGCGCTGACAAGCTCCAGCGCGACCTCGAGAAGGCTGGCATCCGTGCAGCGGCAATTCATGGCAACAAGAGCCAGAACCAGCGTGAGAAGGCGCTCGCCTCCTTCAAGTCGCAGCATCCGCCGGTCCTCATCGCCACCGACATTGCGGCCCGCGGCATCGACGTCGACAACGTCTCGCACGTGGTCAACTACGAGCTGCCACACGAGCCGGAGACCTACGTGCATCGCATCGGCCGCACGGGCAGGGCAGGCATGACGGGCAAGGCGGTCTCGCTCTGCGACCACGAGGAGCGTCCGCGGCTGCAGGCGATCGAGCGGCTCCTTCGCAAGGCGATCCCGGTCCGCAACGATCTTCCCGAGCTGCCCCATGTCGAGCCTGCGAGCGAGCCCCGCGAACGGCACGCGGGCGGATCTCGCTCCGCTCAGGGACGTCCGCCACGGGACCGCTCTGGTGAGGGTGGGCATGCTGGCCAGGGCGGGTCGTCCCGTGGCAGGGGCGGCAGAGGCGGCAGAGGCGGAAGGAGCGACGGCCGCCGCTCCTCGGGCGGCCAACAGCAGCGACAGGGGGCTCAGGGCTCACAGAGGCCTCGCAGCGACTCTTCGCAGGGTGAGAGCAGGTCCGGAGGCACGGCCACGACGGCGGCTCCGGCAGCACCAGCGATCCGGAAGATCAAGAAGCACCGCCGGGCGTTGTAGCGGGCCGGCTCGCCTCACCACGCGACGAAAGGCTGGTTTCACAGTCGGCTGCTACGATTAGCCCCGTTCATGCAGATCCTGATGCACCCGGAGGGAAGACCTATGCTGCGGCCATCGTCACGATACTTCCTGTTGGCAGCCTCGCCGATCGCGGCGTTGTGTGTGGCCTTCGTGCCCACAGCGTTCGCGGTCGCCGACGACTGGCCGCAGTGGATGGGGCCCAGCCGCGACAATGTCTGGCGGGAGGACGGCCTGCTGGACACGTTCCCCGCAGATGGCCCGAAGGTGCTGTGGCGGACGCCGATCGCCGGCGGCTATGCGGGGCCCGCCATCGCGTCCGGGCGGGTGTTCGTCACCGACTACGTGACGGATGCCGACGTGAAGGTCGCGAACTTCGAGCGGAAGGCATCGACCGGCACGGAGCGGGTGCTCTGCCTCGATGAGGCCACGGGCAAGGTGCTCTGGAAGCACGAGTACCCGGTCACGTACACGATCGCCTACCCAGCCGGACCCCGGTGCACACCCACGGTCGACGGCGACCGCGTCTACACGCTCGGCGCCGAGGGAAACCTCTGCTGCCTGAACGTAGCCGACGGGAAGTTGCTCTGGTCGCGCGACCTCAAGGCCGACTACCAGGCCAAGGCGGCGCTGTGGGGCTGGGCCAGCCATCCGCTCGTCGATGGCGATCGACTGGTGTGCGTCGTCGGCACCGAGGTGGCCCATGCGGCTGCCTTCGACAAGCACACCGGCAAGGAGATCTGGCGGGCTGGCAAGGCGCCCGAACAGGGCTACTCGCCGCCGACGATGATCGTGACTGGCGGGAAGAGGCAGATCGTGTTCATGAAGCCCGACGGCATCTACGGCGTGGAACCAGCGACGGGGCAGATCCTCTGGGAGTCGCCCTACAACGCCGACAACGGCTCGATCATCATGGCGCCGGTGCAGGTGGGCGAGTATCTCTACGTGGGCGGCTATCAGGAGAAGAACCTGCTGCTGAAACTCGGCTCCGACAAGCCCGAGGTGGTATGGCGGAACAAGCTGAAGCACGGCGTGTCGGCTGTGAACGTGCAGCCTTTCGTGGCAGATGGGCTGATCTACGGGTTTCACGAGAAGGGCGACCTCCGCGCCGTGGCGATTCCCAGTGGCGAAGTCGTCTGGAAGGGGGGCGGCCCACTCGGCGAGCGGCCGCAGGGCTCTGGAACCGCGTTCATCGTACGGCAGGCCGACCGCTACTGGATGTTTGCGGAAACGGGCGACCTCGTGGTCGCGAAGATGTCGCCGGCGGGCTACTCCGAGATCGCCCGCGCCCATCTGCTCGAGCCCACCAACACGGCGTTCGGCCGGAATGTGGTCTGGTGCGGTCCTGCGTACGCCAATCGCTCCATCGTCGTTCGCAACGACAAGGAAATCGTCCGCGTTTCCCTGGCTCGTTGAATCATCTGCACGACGCCTCAGACTGCCTTCACGACCATGCCTTCCCGGAGATCCAGCCGATGTCCTCACCCCTCCTCCAGCGCTTTCAGCTTCGCGACCTCGCGCTTCCCAACCGCGTCGTGATGGCGCCGCTGACGAGGTCACGGGCCGGAGCTGAACGGATTCCCAACGCAGTGATGGCCGAATACTACGCCCAGCGGAGTTCGGCCGGCCTCATCGTTTCCGAGGCGACCACCATCTCCGAGCAGGCCAATGGTTGGCTTGAGTCGCCCGGGATCTATACCGAC
>JBIIOL010000309.1:0-4741 GCA_044336965.1 Pirellulales bacterium
GCGATCGATGCCTATGCTGAGATGCTGCAGATAGCCAACTGCATCGGCGCGAAGCACTCGTCGCTGTCGCGGCGGCTCGAGTGGGAGCGGCTCGCCCTGCGGAACCGGGTGCGGCCTGGGTTTCACGTGTTTACGGGCAACGACCTGGCGATCGACATGGTGCGTTACGGGAGTGACTGGCTTTTGGGGCTGTCGACGGCGGCACCGGAGGCGTTTGCGAGGCGGGATCAATGGTGGGCGGCGGGCGACAGCCGGTTCGATGAACTGGACGACGCCCTGCAGTCGCTCGGTGATTTCGCGTTTCGCCGGCCGGTGCCCGCCTACAAGCATTCGATGGCACAGTCGCTCCATCTGAAGGGCCTGATCGCCGGCGACGAGCCACACCCCGACAGTCCGCGCCGACCCGACTCCGACCGCGAGATCATCGGCACGATCCTGGACCGGATCGACCGGGCATTTCGGGCGGTATGAGCCTGGCGGCGGGGGCAATCGACGACGTTCGTTCAGGAAGGCTATGCACCACATGATCGATCGATCCGAACGACTGCTCGACGTCGATCAACTGCCGACGCCGGCGGTCGTGCTCGACGCTGCAAAAGTCCGCCGCAACATCGAGCGGCTCGCATCGTATGCCGCTGGGCACGGCATCGCCGTGCGGCCGCATGCGAAGACGCATAAGAGTGTCGAGGTGGCCCGGCTCCAACTTGCTGCCGGGGCCCGTGGGCTCACGGTGGCCAAGGTTGGCGAGGCCGAGTCGCTGCTGTCGGCGTTTGGTGCGGCGGAGCCCGATCTGTTCATGGCTTATCCTGCTATCGATCCGGCGCGAACCAGCCGGCTGGCGGCGTTGGCCCGGACCGCGAGCATCCGTCTGGCCGTGGATACCCAGGCCGCGATCGAGGCGATCGGCGCAGCGGCGACGGCTGCCGGATCGACGGTCGGCCTGCTCGTCGATCTCGATGTTGGCATGGGCCGCACCGGCGTGCCGACGGTGGGGGCGCTCGTGTCGCTCGCGGAGGCGGTCGAGCGGACCCGTGGCACGCGGCTCGACGGTATCTTCTGCTATCCAGGCCATATCTGGACCCGCCCCGACGAGCAGGCGACACCGCTCGCGGCCGTGGCAGCGAAGCTTCAGGAGGCGATCGATCAGTTCGACCGACACGGGCTCCGCAGGTCGTGCGTGTCGGGCGGATCGACGCCGACGGCCTACCGCTCGCATCTCGTGCCGCAGGTGACCGAGATCCGGCCGGGAACCTCCGTCTACAACGACATGAACACCGTCCGGGGCGGCTTCTGCACGCTCGACGACTGCGCTGCGACGATCATCTGCACGGTGGTCAGCGATGCGGTGGGCGGCCAAGTCGTGCTCGACGGCGGCACGAAGACCTTGACGAGCGACCGCTGCGGCCCCGCTCCCGACAGTGGCCACGGGCATGTGATCGAGTATCCCGATGCCGTGATCACGAAGCTGACCGAGGAGCATGGGCAGGTGGACGTGTTGCGGTGCACGCGACGGCCGCGGGTGGGCGAGCGGGTCACCGTCGTGCCCAATCACATCTGTCCCTGCGTAAACCTGCAGGATGCAATCTGGTGGCGTGAGGCCGACGGCAGGGTGCGGCTGCTCACGGTCAATGCCCGCGGCAGGCTTTCATGAGCACGCGTCGTCGCCATGCGCTGATCACGGGAGCGGCCAGCGGGCTCGGGCGGGCGCTGGCGGTGCGGCTGGCACGCGACGGCTGGCATGTCGCGGTCTGCGATGTCGACGAAGAGGGCGGCCTCGAGACCGTGTCGCTCGTCGAGCAGGCGGGGGGCACCGCCCAGGTGGAGCGGCTCGATGTGACTCGGCCGACCGAGTGGGAGGCGGTTCGCGACCGGCTCCGCGGCCAATGGGAGCGGATCGACCTCGTGGTCAACAACGCGGGCGTGAGCGGCGCGGGCGAGGTGGGCCGCTTTCCGCTCGATGACTGGCGGTGGATCCTCGACGTGAATCTCTTCGGCGTGATTTACGGCTGCGATGCGTTCGTCGACTGGCTCGCGGAGAATCCGCACGGAGCCCATATCGTCAACACGGCCTCGATGGCTGCGGTGGCGTCGGCACCGACCATGGGCGCCTACAACGTGTCGAAGGCCGCGGTCGTCTCGCTCTCCGAGACGCTCTATGCTGAGCTGCTGCACCGGGGCGTGGGCGTGACGGTGCTCTGCCCCGGCTTCGTGGCGACGAATCTGCTCGACGCCGGCCGCTGGCACCGGCCGGCGCTCAAGGCCACAGCAAAGGCGTATTTTGCGGAGGCGCGGATCACCGCTGATGATGTCGCCGAGGCTACGCTGCGGGCGATCCGCCGCAAGCAGCTCTATGTCGTGCTGCCGCTGCGGGGCCGGATCTTCTGGCGGCTCAAGCGGCTTGTGCCGCAGTGGTTCATGACCGCCGTCGCGAGGATCGTCGGCGGGAAAAAGGGGACGCAGCTCTTTTCCCACCCCCTTTGGTAATCGTCAGGGAACAGGTAAAAAATAAAAAAGAGCTGCGTCCCCTTTATCTCTTCGAGTTGCAGCCATGGGCGACATCCCCGATCCATTTCGTGAAAAACGCCGTGCCGACGGCGTGCTCGGTCTTCCGACCGACAAGGAAGTCATTCCGATGATTCTCCGGCACGAGGATGTCCGCAGGGCGGCGAAGGACTGGCATACCTACAGTTCCGATGCGCCGTTTCGGGTGCCGATCCCGTCGGAGGAGGATGTCCGCACCGTGCGGCAGTTGCCGATCGAGGTGGACCCCCCCGAGCAGACCGACTATCGGAAGCTTGTAGAGCCCTTTTTCTTGAGGGCGAAGCAGCCGGCGTTTGTGACGCGGGTGGAGGAACTCACCGACAGGCTGCTGGCCGGTGCCCTGGACCGCGATTCGATCGAGATCGTGGAAGGATTTGCGCTGCCGCTGCAGTCGAAGGCGCTCGCGATCCTGCTCGACGTGCCCGAGTCGGAGGCGGATCTGTTCATCAGTTGGGGGATTCACGTCTTTCACGTCGCAGACGGGGAGCGTGGTGTGCACAAGGGGGCGGCGCTCGAGCGCTACCTGAACGAGCAGTTCGACCGCGCGGCCGCGAGTCCCGGCGATGATTTCTATGGCGTGCTCACGAAGGCGAGCTTTCACGGCCGGCCGCTCACCCGCGAGGAGATGCTCGGCTTCGCGAATCTCATGTTTGCGGGCGGCCGCGACACGGTGATCTACAGCGTAGCCTGCGCGATCGGCTACCTGGCGGAGCGGCCTGAGGCACTCGAGTTTCTGCGGGCCGATCCGGATCGCATCGTGCATGCGAGCGAGGAGTTCTTTCGGGCCTACATGCCACTCACACACATCGGCCGTGTCTGCCCCGTCGACACCGACGTGCATGGCATGCAGGTGAAGGCCGGCGACCGGGCCACGCTCTGCTGGGCCTCGGCGAACCTTGACGAGGAGGTCTTTGAGGCGGCTGACGAGGTGCGGCTCGACCGCAAGCCGAACCCTCATGTCTCCTTCGGCTTCGGCGCCCACCTCTGCCTGGGCGCCGCGCATGCCCGTACGGTGATGCGGGTGCTGCTGGGGCTGCTCTGTCGGCGGGTGGGCCGCGTGGAGCTGATTTCGAAGCGAGACCGCGTCGAGCATACGCCCGCCTATGATCGCCCGCTCGGCTACGAGTCGCTCGTGGTCAGGCTGCACCCGCTCGGTGAGGCGTGAGTCGCCCTACGGTCGAATCGCGATTCGGCTGCGATCACTTCGGCCTCGATCACTCGTAGGTGAACTCGGCCGTGGCAACGCAGTCGCGGTCGGCCTTGAGGCGGACCCAGTGCGCGGCGTATCCCGTGGGAAACGTGTGCGTGAAGGGCTTGCCGGGCTCAAGGGTGAACGTGCCATACTCGCGCCAGTCGCCCGTCGCCAGAAAGTCGACCTCGACCGTGAACGTCACCGGCTGCGTCGCGTCGTGCGAGAGCGACAGCGACTTGCGGTCGAAGTTGGTCATCAGGAATGGGTCGCTCGGCACTCCCCCCTGCACCGCCGTCTTGCTCCAGGGGCCGCCGTGCCCGACCGGTTTGCCGAGCTGCCAGAGGTCGTCCGTCTTGCCGAACCAGAGCGAGGCCTTGCCGTCGGCCGAGCGGAACACACGGCCGACTGTGGGTGGGGCGAATTCGCCCGACATCACCATCAGCCCGCGCCAGGTGCAGAAGTCGGCGATTGGCATCCGATGGGCCGCGACTGGTTTCATCTTGCGATAGTCGATCTTTCGAAGTTCACCAGAATTCGAGTCGCTCGATCGTGGGATCTCGTAGAACATGCCGTGGAAGTTGGCGAGATTCCGCTCGCTCGCCACTTCCCGCACACCGCGAGGCCATCCGCGCGCGAAGGGCTTGTCGAACATCGCGTCGGTCCGGGGCAATCGCCACCGGTCTCCCTTCCCGTCGGTGATGACCACCGACGCGGCATCCATGCTGAACTCCGACTGCAGTTCGAGTGTGGGTCGGATGTCGCTGACCTCTTTCGGCTCGGGCAGGGCTGTGAAGTCGAGCCGTTCGTCGACCTCGTAATAGCGATCGCCCAGCACGACCTGCAGGTTCCGGTTGCCCTTCGCCGGACGGATGAGTGCGGGCGTCACGGTGTCGCCAGCGGTCTCTTTGGCGGCGTGCCGTGGCGGCGCGTCGCTGCCGCCACAATGAAAATACCCGCTCGCCGTGCAGGCCTTGTCGGCCTTGATCCGCACCCACTCCGCCTTCACGT
>JBIIOL010000310.1:0-4738 GCA_044336965.1 Pirellulales bacterium
CCGCCGAGTGCATCTGTTCATGGAAAAACAACACGACCAGTCGCGGATGGACCGGATCGTGTCGCTTGCCAAGCGTCGCGGCTTCATCTTTCAGTCGAGCGAGATCTACGGCGGCTTGAACGGTTTCTGGGACTACGGCCCGCTTGGTGTCGCACTCAAACGCAACCTGAAGGAGTGCTGGTGGCACGACATGGTGGCCGGCCATGACGAACTGGCCACGCTCCCGGGCGCGCCGACGCCCTACGAGATGACCGGCCTCGACTGCACGATCATCATGCACCCCCAGGTGTGGAAGTGCTCCGGCCACTTCGATCTGTTTCATGACTGGATGATCGACTGCCGTGAATCGAAGCGACGCTACCGCTACGACCACCTGCACGGCCGCTGGGCGAGCCATCGCGGCAAGAAGGTCTTCGTCGTCACCGACCAGTCGGGGGACGAAGCTGCTCCGCATACGGTGCAGAAGGCCCAGAAGTTCTTCGGCCTGCGAGCCAAGCAGGTGGATGAGATCGAGTGGGAGGGGAGCCTCATGCCGCTCGCCGCCAGTGTCGCGTCCGGCACGGTCGCACTCGCCGGATCGCTTGGCCCCGACGCGAGCGAGCCCGGCACGCTCACCGAGCCGCGCGAGTTCAACCTCATGTTCGAGACGCGGATCGGGGCGCTCGCCGGCAACGACGACGACCGCGCCTTCCTGCGGCCAGAGACGGCCCAGGGCATCTTCATGAACTTCAAGAACGTGCTCGACACGTCGCGGGTGAGCGTGCCCTTCGGCATCGCCCAGATTGGCAAGAGCTTCCGCAACGAGATCACGCCACGGAACTTCACCTTCCGGTCACGCGAGTTCGAGCAGATGGAGATCGAGTTCTTCTGCAAGCCGTCCGACTCCGCTGCCTGGTATCGCTACTGGCGCGATCGTCGCTGGAACTGGTACCTGAGCCTCGGCCTCACCGCCGGCAAGCTCCAACTGCGGGAGCACCACGCCGATGAACTCTCCCACTACTCCGTCGGCACCGCCGACATCGAGTACGCATTCCCCTTCCTGGCCGAAGGGGAATTCGGCGAACTGGAGGGGATCGCCCACCGCGGCGACTTCGACCTCCGCAGCCACATGGAGGGAAAACTCGTCCGCAAGGACGGCCAACTCGTCGTGGAAACGGGGCCCGACGGCAAGCCACGGCACCGTGGCAGCGGCAAGGATCTCAGCTACTTCGACGACGTGACGCGGGAGCGATACGTGCCGCATGTGATCGAACCGTCGGCGGGGGCCGACCGGGCAGTGCTCGCCTTCCTCTGCGACGCCTACCACGAGGACGAGGTGCCCGATGAGGACGGCAAGCCCCGCAGCCGCACCGTGCTCAAGCTCCATCCCCGGTTGGCGCCGCTGAAGGCTGCGATCCTGCCGCTGGTGAAGAAGGATGGCATGCCGGAGGTGGCGATCGATCTCTATCGCCGACTCAAGGCCCACATGCCCTGCATGTACGACGAGAAGGGTTCGGTTGGACGTCGATATGCCCGGCAGGACGAGGCGGGCACGCCCTGGTGCCTCACCATCGACGGGCAGACGCTTGCTGACCAGACCGTCACCCTCCGCGACCGCGATACGCTGGTGCAGACTCGCGTGCCGATCGACCAGTGCGTCGAGATGCTCCGCGAGCGGTTGCGATGATGAAGCCGGCACTGTCCACCGTCTGCTCCCTCGACAGCGGCCTCGAGACGATTCTCGAGGAGTATGCGGCCGGCCACTGTACCGCCGTCGATCTCTGGCTCGGCCATGCCGAGACGTTTCTCGAAACGCACACGCCCGCGGCACTCAGGGACCTGCTGGCGGCCCATGGCATCGCGGCGGTCGCTGCCAGCTTCCAGGGTGGCCTGCTCACCAGCCAGGGCGAGGCCAGGCGTGAACACTGGTCGCACTTCGAAGGCCGTCTCGGGCTGCTCCGCGAACTCGCCATCCCCGTGCTCGTGGTCGCGGCTGATGCCTTCGGGCCGCTCGCGCCCCAGGATCTCGCCCGGCTCTCCACGAGCCTGTCGGAGGCGGCCACGCGGGCGGCCGACGCGGGCGTGCGGTTGGCCCTCGAATTTGACGCTCGGGCGAGCTTTCCCAACAACCTCCAGTCGACCGTGGCCCTCGTCGAGGATGTCGGCCATCCAAACCTGGGCATCTGCCTCGACTGGTTCCACTTTTCGGTGGGGCCGAGCAAGCCGCTCGATCTCTGTTTGCTCTCCCGCGAAACGCTCGCCCACGTGCAACTCTCCGACACGGCCGACGTGCCCCGCGAGATGGCGAGCGACGCCGACCGCATCCTGCCGGGCGAGGGCAGCTCGCCCCCTGACGAACTCGTGCGATGGCTTGTCGAGATCGGCTACGCAGGGGCCGTCAGCGTCGAACTGCACAACCCGCGGCTGTGGCGGGTGCCGCCGCGGCAGTTCGGAGAGATCGCGATGACCTCATTGCGAACGCTCCTCGGCCAGGCGTCGATGTGACCACACGCTACCAACCAACTGTTCGGGGCGTGGCCAGCCCCGAACCGACCCTTCCCACCTACTCCGGGTAATCGCGGAGTGTGTTTGCGCGGGCCTCGATCTCGTCGATCGGCCGCAGGCTCGGCGGTTCACCGGGCGGCAGGATGTGGAAGTGTCGGGCTCCCGTCAGGATGTCCACCATTTCATGACAAAAGCCGTCGCGAGTCACCCAGAGCGCCGGATCGTGACGGCGAAGGTCGATGGGCACGGAGTACGTCCGCAGTGTCTTGCGGCGACGCTTGACGTATTGCGGGAAGAAAGAGATGGCGAGTTCGCGCAGGCTGCGATAGATCGGATCGCGGTAGCGGAGGTACGGGCTGTTGCTCTTCGAGATCGCCCCCCAGTAGCGTCCACGCTGAAAGATCGCCATGACATGATCGACGTCGCCCCGGGCAGCTCCCAGATCGATCAGCAGGGGGCGAGAGCCGTTGAGCCAGAGGGCACAGGCCGCCACGAAGGCCCCCTCGATGCAGTGAGCGTGGCCCTGCCGGAGCACCTCGACGACCGACAGGGCGGTGGGGCCGTCGCTCTGATAGTTCCAGCGAAGACCGGTGACGAAGTCCTGGATTCTTTCCGGCGAGCGCAGCCCTACCAGTCGGGTCGCCATCGCCCTGCTGAGCCCGATTTCAATGCCTGATTTCACGCGCGGATTCATGCCTGCCTCGGCAGGCAGGTTACCCATCTTCCCAGGGAGGCTCAACCAGACAGCCTGCGATTTTATGAGGCAACCAAACGCTCGCCGGAATGCCACCGAATGGGATAAGATGAGGTTCACTGTGGAGCCTGCGGTTTTCACATTATGAGGAGCACTTCTTCGATGTCGCTGCAATCGCGGTGGTTTCGGGTGACGGTTCTCGTCGTCGTCGCAGCACTTGCCTGGTGCCAGCCCAACTCAGCGTCCGCATGGCACGGCTGGAGGCGTCATGGTTTCTGTGGCCCTGTGTACGTTCCGCAATGCCATGGCGGGTGGGGCGGCTGGAATGGTTGGACGGGCTGGAATGGTTGGAATGGGTGGGGCGGCTGCTATGGAGTAACTCGCGTCTTTTCCAACGACTCCGTCTATCTGGCCGGTCCATCTGTCCGATTCTTCTCCGGCTCCGTTTCGAACTACGTGATTGGTCCCCGCTGGTGTGGACCCGTGTATGGTCGCCCTTGGCCTGGATGCGGCTGGGGAGGGTACACGTATGGCTATGGCCCCTGGGGCTATGCTCCGTTCGTCGTGTCCCCAATCGCCCCCGTCTTTGGGCCCGTGGGGGGTGTGCCATTCATTGGCCTATCGGCGGCTCCTCTGCAGGGGCCTGCTTTTGGAGCAGGGCCTGAAGCCCCGCCCGCACCCCAGTTCGCCCTGCGGAAAGTGGTCCCGTCGGCACCGCAGGCCATCGCCGTGCGAACGAGCAACGGCGACACCCGACTCCGTGCCGCCCGGCTCGTGGCCGTCGGTGACCGACATCTGCGGGCTGCAGTGCAGGCTCCCGCAAAACTCACCGCGGCCCTCGACGCCTACAGGAGAGCTGCGACGATAGCACCCGATCTGCCTGACACATTCCTGCGCCAGGCGATCGTGCTAACAGCACTCAACCGCGTCGACGATGCCACGAAGGCGGTTGATCGAGCCGTCGCGATCGATGGCCGCCTTGGCCGCGACGCGACGGCAGCGGTGGCCGCTCAGGAGCGACTCCCCCCCGACCCCGTGTTTGGCGACAGGCCCGATCCAGGCCCGTCGACCCTCGTCGGGCGAAGCAGGGACCTGCTGGCCAGGATCTTCCGTGAGACGCCGGATGCCAGAGGGCCTGCCGCACCGCACGCCGGGGCCAACTGGATCGCCACACGGTGGTCAGAACAGTGGCAGGGGCAGCTGAACGCGATCGCCACCAGATAGCGGCCGGACAGAAAAATAGGGGCTCGCGAGGCCTCCCCGAGTCGGCAAACGTGGGTATGCTGGCGGAATCATGGCACCCACATCCATTCCGTCATCCTCGGCACGGCAGTCGTGCGAGCGGATCGACCTGAACTCCGCCGACGGCCGGTCGCGGCTGGACTCGCTCCGGGCCAAACTCGTCTCGCAGGGCGAGGTGGTGAGCCCGGCCGGTCGCCAGCGGACAATCGACGTGTTCGGCGAGCCCCTCACGCCGCGGCAGGTGGTCGAACGAATCTGCTCCGATGTGAAAGCCAAGGGACTCGCCGCGCTGCTCGACTACACGAGGCGGATCGACGG
>JBIIOL010000311.1:0-4728 GCA_044336965.1 Pirellulales bacterium
AAACAGCTGGACGAGGAACGCGGCGTTGGGCGGCTCGACAGGCGGCAGCGAGTCATCTTGAGAGATGGTGCGGCGGGTTGGGTCAGCCATGGGGTGTGGATCAGCCGGATGACGTGCCGCACGCTGTTTGCGACGCGAGGGGTGGTGGACGGACGAAGATCGGTGAGAATCAGCGGTGGGCCGGCCTTGGCAGCCAAGCCCTTACTAGCAGTCTAGGTGGTCACCCCCGTGCGTCAACGTCCCGACCTTTCCGCAGTTGCCCCCCCTGCCCCGGCACTGCCCGCAACGTGGCTCGATATTTCGCTTCCATCGGCAGAAGAAAATCTCGCGCTCGACGAGGCTCTGCTGGAACTGGCCCATGAGGGATTGGCGACCACGGTGTGCGTCCGCACGTGGATGGCGGCGGAACCAACCGTTGTGCTCGGCTCATCGAGTCGCGTGGACGAGGAGATCGACCTGCAGGTCTGCGAGGCGGCGGGGGTGCGGGTGGTGCGACGGCCCAGCGGCGGAGCCACGGTGGTGCTCGGACCGGGCTGCCTGATGTGGTCGGTGATCACGCCGCATCCCGCGGGCGTGCCTCCGATCGAGGCGATTCACGCGTCGATGCTCGAGCCTTTGGCAGCCGCGATCAACGAGACGCTGCCTCGCGTCGTTCCCCATGCGGGCTGGCGGGTGGCCCGCCGCGGCACGAGCGATCTGGCGGTGAGCGTGGACGGCGAGAGCCCCGAGCGGAAGGTATCGGGTAACGCCCTGCGGGTGCGCGGGCACGGTGTGCTCTACCACGGCACGTTGCTCGACCGTTTCGATCTTGGCCTCGTGGGAAGGGTGCTCCGGCATCCGCCCCGCGAGCCCGACTACCGCTCGCGGCGGCAGCACGGCGATTTTCTGGTGAACCTCGATCTCGGAATGGAGACGCTCGAGCGGATCGTCCGCACCGCGTTCCATGCCACGCTCACCCATGGCGAGTGGCCCCGCGACCGTGTTGCCCGCCTCGTCACGGAGCGTTACGGCACGAGCGATTGGACCAGCCGGTTGTGAGGTGCGATCCCATCGCTCACGCTCCGGGGGCTTGCATGACTCCATAAAAGCCCCCGGCGCGAGCCGGCGGACCGCCCTTCCCATAGAAGCCCCCGGCGCGAGCCGGGGGACCGCTCTGGCAATCTGGGCAAGCGCGCACGGAAGTGGGGGATGGGCGGTCTGCCGATTGCCAGCTCATCGAGTCTGCGTGAATCCGCCGATCCTCCCTTGTGGCGGATGGGATTCGATGTCGGGACCTTGGCCGGTGGTCGAAAGAAAACAGTCTTTCGTCAGCGGCCGCTCCTGAGTAGTTTTCCCGACCCGATCGACAGGAAGTCGTTCGACAGTTCGCACCAGCGACAGCCCGCAACAGGAGGTTGCCAACTATGCGTTTGCACATGAATGCCGCGGACGTGCGGAGATTGGTCACGCATTACTTCCTCGATCTCGGCGTGGACAGCGTCGACGTCGATGACGTCCAGGAAAACATCCGGATCGACCGGGGCCGCTGCGTCGCCCGCTGCTATCGCGTCGCCGAGATGTTCGCGATGTGGATGATCGATGTCGGCGTGCTCCAGTTCTACGATGCCGACGGCGAGATGCTGCACACCGTGAACCTGTTCACGGAACTGCAGCCGCAGCGGGCTGCCGCCTGATCGGGGCGACTCTGCGAAGGCCTCGGGCGAGCTGTGGTGCGGACTGCGCCGACGTGCCCGAGTGGGATCCAAGCTAGGTCTGACTGTGTAGAGAGCGGTGTCTGGGGGGATCGTGCGCGCTGGGGCTGTGCCACTGCTGCGTTGATGGAGTGGCCTGACGGCCGGGGGGCTGGCGATGTCTGACACATTTGACCTCGTGCGATCGCCGCGGCTGTCGATCGTCATTCCAACTCCGGCCGACACCGCGGCCATGGAGGAAACGCTCGTCAGCGTTTTGGAGCACCGGCCGGACGACTGTGAGATCGTGGTCTCGCTCGGCTGCGAATACGCCGACCCGTGGAACATCCGCGAGGAGGTTCGGTTCGTGCAGGCGCCCGCTGGATCGAGCCTGGTGGGCTGCGTGAATCTTGGCGTGGCGGCCAGTGCTGGCAAGGTGGTGCATGTGCTCTCCGCCGGCTGGCGGGCCACGGAGGGCTGGACCGATCTGCCGATGGAGCGATTCGAGGATGACGAGGTGGGGGCAGTCGTGCCGCTGGGGGTGTCGGCCGACGACCGCGATCACGTGGTGTCGGCGGGCGTGCGATGTGCCGTCGGGGGGCGGCGGATCGCCGTGGCCGCCGACACCAGGTGGCGGCAGGCAAAGGCAGCGGATTGTCCGCCGGCCGGCGCAACGGTTCCCCAGGGGCCGGTGCTCGAGACTGGATTCTGGCGATCGGACGTTCTGGAGTTGGCAGGCCGCGGGTTCACGACGGCCTGTGGAGATGAGGCGGCCGACGCCGACATGGCGATCACTCTTTCGCGGAGTGGTCGTCGCGTGGTGGTGGAGTCCCATTCGCGGGTGATCGTACCGGCGGTGGCGAAGGCCGGGTCTCGCACGCGGTCGTTCGCGGCAGGGCTGCATGCAGAACGGCTCTTCTGGCGGAGCATGGCGGGCTCGTCGGTCCTGTCGGCACTGGTGATGCATGCCGTGGAGATTGTGCGGCATGCGGTGGCAAGGGCGCCGCTGGGCACGCTTCCGATGCTCCTGGGCCGTACGGTGGCGATGCTGCAGTTCGGCTCGTATGTGTCCCGCTATCTGCAACTGCGGCACATCATCAAGCAAGCGGCGGGACAGGGCGAGAGGCACACGGATGCCGAGGACCGCCAGACCATCCGGATCGACGGGCCGCACGCCGGGGCTGGTCGGCCGCGGCAGCGCGTGGAGCGGGAGTCGGCTCCGCTGCGAAAGTCGGCCTGAGCCGGCTTTGGGCAATGCTTGGGCAGCGACGGCTGGCGTTTTCAGCGGTAGCCAGTGCGATCCTGTTGCCGCGGGGCTTCGGCTGTTAGAATCCAGGTGCTTCAGTAGCGCCCTCGTAGCTCAATTGGATAGAGCGTCAGCCTCCGAAGTTGAAGGTTACAGGTTCGATCCCTGTCGAGGGTACTGGTTTTCGGCGTCTTCAAGGGAGTGAAGGCGTTTTTCGCGGGAGTCATGCAGGGTTGATGGCTCCTGATGACTGCTGATGAGCGGTGAGTGTGCCGGAATCTGTGCCGGAATTTCTCCCGCTCCCGAGACTGCCGCCTGGTAGTCGGCGTCGGTCACCAGCAGGTAATGGTCGCGGCGGACCTTTTCCGAATTACCCACCCACGCGTCGACCACGTGGCTGGCGAACCGCCGGTCCCGCACCAGTTCATTCAGCCGGCTCACGCGGAGGTTCGTGAAGAGCTTCTTCCATCGCGTCACGCCGGCGGCCGCGATGATCCGCACCGCCTGCGTTCGCAGGTTAGCCCCGTCGCGGGCCTGCGGCACGGCATACACCGCCCCCGCAGGCCGCTCACGATACGCCAGTTCCAGGTGCGGCCGGAGTTCCGGGAAGATAGACTTTCGCTACGATCGGGAGACGATCGATCAGGCCGCCGCCCGGCTGGAGGCGTGCCTTGCCGCTCCAGCCGAGAGGGCGGCGCTCCAGGCGGCCTTCGGACGCAGGCCGCCTGACGCCTGACGCCTAACTGGGAGCCATGCGTTGCCGCGGCACCGCCACAAACATCATCGCGGCAACATTGCCTCGAACTCGGTTCCTGCAAGCGCCGCTTGAAGTTCCGCATAGTTCTCGACGAGCCGATCTGGCGGTGGGGAAATCTTCAGAATGGTCGGCACGGTTTCGGCGGGCAGTTGCACGCCATGCAAGTCGCGAAAGAAGTTTACGACCTGGGGTGCCGCCCGCCCTCCCGACAACATGTCCTCGTACCACAGCGGCCGATACCCGGGGACGGACGCGAACATCGACTCGAGGTGCTGTTCGCGACGGCGCAGATCCCGCAGCGTCGCGAGGACCCGGCGCGCGTCAACCCGCACGAGGGGTTCGGCGACCGGCTGAGGATTCCGCTTTCTCTCGACCGTTCCCGCTGACCGCCTCCACTCTCCGGTCTTCACCGCCCGCAACAGCGAGAGATGCTGCTCCAACAGGTTTCGACGCCGCACGTGGATGAATGCCGCCGAACGTTCCGCGAAAAGCTCGACCATCCTCGGGCGGCCGGGCCCCGGGCCATCCTCGAACAGGAAGAGATGGGTGTACTTGACGTCAAACCACAATGGACGGCCGCCCGCCCTCCGAAACACCTCTTCGTAGTAGACGGAAAAAAACTCCTCGCCAAGACGCCCGTTCCGCGGCCACTGACACACGCAGGACCGTCCGATCGAGTTGAGCACGCTCCAGAAGTTGACCTGTTCCCACAGTGTGTTGTTCGGTGGCAGGAGAAACTCGAAGGCCAGGCGGTAGACGCGTGATTGGTCAGCCAGCGTCCGTAGCAGGTTCGTTCCTGTTCGCGGCTCGGCGACGACGACGACTGGGCTGATGTTTGGCATTCGGCTAACCATTCGACCGGTTCGTTTCCCCATGATCTCTGTTCAAAGGGTAGGTCCGTCAACGGGACTTCAGCAAGCGTCGGCCGAGCGGAGCGGATCACGAGAAGGGGCAGCCGGGGCTCGCCGGGCCGGCAAGGCCATCGCCTCTCGGCCCCACGCGGGTCGCCAGCGATGCCATCACGAAGAGAAGGGCGATTTTGGGATCAGAGCACT
>JBIIOL010000312.1:0-4720 GCA_044336965.1 Pirellulales bacterium
CGTGCTGGCACAACTCGACCAGGAGGGCGTGACGCCGGAGACGGTTCCCGCGGACGGCCGCCGTGTGCTCGTGAGGCAGATCGGTACGCACGGCCTCGACGTGACGGCCAGCGTGCATCCCGAGATGGCGGCGACGGCCGTGCGGGCGGCGCGGGCCGTCGGCCTCGACATCGCCGGGGTCGATCTGGTCGCTCGTGACATCGACCGACCGCCTCGAGAACAGGGAGCAGCGGTCTGCGAGGTCAACGCTGGGCCGCAGTTGATGATTCATGCGCACCCTTCCCAAGGGCCCGGCCAGCCCGTCGGTGAAGCAGTCGTCGACCTGCTGTTCTCCACGGCCGCGCCCGGCCGGATCCCGATCGCAGCGATCCTTGGATCAGGGCCGGCAGCGAACCAAGGCACCGCCGCGCCGGCTTCGGCCACGCTCACCGCGAGGATTCTGGAACGGATCCTGCTGGCAGCAGGCAGAACGCCGGGGCTCACCTGCGGGACGGGCAAGTGGCTGGCCGGCTGGCAATGTTCCGCAGAGCCGAACGTCACCGCCGATGCCGCACGGGATCTGCTTGTTTCGCCCGACATCGACGCTGCCGTCTGCGAACTCGACTGGCGGTCGCTGGCCGCCAGGGGCTTTCCGTTCGACCTCTGCGACGTGCTCGTGATCGACAGACTTCGGGCGTCCGAGGTGTTGCGTGCCGACGCGGCGGTCGGCGTGTCGCCGCTCGCGGTCATCGAGGCACTCGTCGATACCGTCGCCACCACAGGCACGATCGTGCTCGTCGATGCCGACACCACGACCGCCGACCTCGTGGCCCGAAGCGGTCGCAGCGTGATTGCGGTCGAGCCTCCGGGGGACCCGGCAACGGTGGCCGCCGCAGTGGCCACGGCACTCGCCATTCCCCCCGACACGATCACACGCGGGCTTGCCGACTCACAGGCTCATACCCGCGGGATTTCATAGCCTTCGCGGGGCTTGCGGGAGGCGAACGCCGCCGCCTGGTCGTCGCCCACGATCTTTCCCGCGGCGGGATCCCACTTGATCGTCCGGCCGAGCCGGGCCGCGATCGCCGCCAGATGGCAGGTGTTCATCGCGATGATGTGGCTGTAGACGTCTGACACCGGCAGGCCACCCTCGCGGATGCAGCGGTAGAAGTTCTGCTTGTGTGCCTCGAACGGCTTGCCCTTGTAGAGCGCCTTGAGATCGTCGTCGCCGAACTTGTCCTTGTCCCAGCCCTCTTCGATCGGCGTGCCGGTGATCTTCTGGCGGTTCACGAACAGCCGCCCCTTCGTGCCCTCGAACAGGATGCCGTTGTCGCCGCGACTCGTCACGATCAGTTCCACGCCGCTGGCAAACTTGCAGGGCACCGAAAAGTCATACGACGTGTTGTAGCAGTCATCCACCAATGGATAGCCGTCCTTGAAGGGCACCGGGTGCTTGGCATCGACACCGTTGATCTCGATCGGCCCCTTGCCCTTGGAATCTTCCTTCAGCGCCCAATGTGCGATGTCGACGTGGTGCGCGCCCCAGTCGGTGAACTTGCCGCCCGAATACTCGTACCACCAGCGGAACTCGTAGTGGCAGCGACGGTTGCGGAAGGGCACCTTGGCCGCCTGGCCGAGCCACATGTCCCAGTCGAGGCCGCCGGGAACGTTCTCGATCGCGAAGGGTCCGCCGACCGGGCTCGACCCGATCCCAGCGGTCACTCTTTGGATGTCGCCGAGCAGACCCTTGTGAATCAGGTTCACGGCGCGGCAGAACTGATCCTTCTGGGCACGCTGCTGCGTGCCGATGAAGAACTGCAGCTTCGGGAATTTCTCGGCGGCGGCCCAGGCGAGCTGGTTCTCCTCGAGCGTGAGCGAGAGCGGCTTCTGGCAGAAGACGTGCTTGCCCGCCTGCAGCGCCTCGATCGCGATCTTCACGTGCCAGGGGTCGGTGGTCACGATGCTGACCACGTCGATGTCTTTCCGCTCGAGCACCTTGCGGTAGTCGCCGTAGGCGTCGGCCTTGCCCTTGCCGATCCGCACGTCGTACTTGGCCCGCTCAGCCCGATCCCTGTCGACGTCGCAGACGGCGAGGATGTCGCCGAACTGTCCGTGCTGAACCGCATCACCCAGGCCCATCGAGCCGGTGCCGATGCAGGCGATCCGGGGGCGGTCATTCGCCTCTTGGTTCGCGAAGGCAGTCGCCGTCGAGGGGAGATAAGGCACCATGCCGGTCGTGGCGGCCGCCGCAGCCCCGGCGGCGGAAGTCCCAAGAAAACCTCTCCGTGTCGCGCGCATGCGATTGGCCATGGTCATTGCTCCTGGTTTGATGTCTGTTTTCCCCCAACACTATGGTGCCAGCGGGGGCCGGCCGCAAGTGCCGTTCCTTGCATGCAGGACAACCCGATGGTCACCTTCAGTGCGGCGGCCATGCTGCTGGGCGACGCCCACGATCTGCGGCGATCGCATCTCCATGCGGGTCGTCACCGGTACGGGCGACATGCGGAAGGAGAAGCTCGTCTGCATCGGCACGCCGTGACTGAGTCCGGGCGGCCTGACGGCGACCGCACCCCTGACTCACGCAAGCGCAGCGTGCAGGATCTCGACCGGATGCAGGGCCGTGCGGCCGGTGCCATCCTTGATCTGATGACGGCAGCTCGTGCCCGGGGCGGCGATGATCACGTCGGACGCGGCCGCCCGGACGGCAGGAAAGAGAACGAGTTCGCCGATCTGCATCGACAGATCAAAGTGCTCCCGCTCGTACCCGAATGATCCCGCCATGCCGCAGCAGCCGCTGGGGATCGTCTCGACCGAGAAGTTCCGTGGCAGGGAGAGCGTCTGCACCGTGGCGGCGAGCGACGAGAGTGCTTTCTGATGACAGTGGCCGTGGAGCCTGATCTGTCGCGGCTGGTCGGTGAATGAATCTGCCGTGATCCGGCCACGGGCCACCTCGCGTGCGAGGAACTCGTCGATCAGGAACGTGCGGGATGCCAGTCGCTTCGCGGCCGGGGCCAGTGGCTCCGGCACGAGGTCGGGGTACTCGTCGCGGAAGCCGAGAATGGCCGAGGGCTCAATGCCGATCAATGGCGCGTCGTCGGTGATCACGTCGGCGAGCATTTCGACGTTGCGCGCGGCGAGGTCGCGAGCCGCCCTCACGAGTCCCTTCGACAGCTGGGCACGGCCACTGTCGACGTGCTGGGGAACCACCACCTCGTAGCCGAGGGCTTCGAGCAGTTCCACGGCCTTGATGCCCAGAGGCATGTCGAGCGTGTCGGTGAACTCGTCAATGAACAGATGCACGCGGCCGTTCGGGGCCACCCTCGGCACGGCCGTCCGGCCACGGCGTCTGAGCCACGTTGACAGCGTAATGCGGTGCAGGGGCGGCAGCGACCGGGCCGCCGCGAATCCCATGAACCGCTTGACGAGCGTCGACACGCCTGGCGCCGACACGGCGAAGTTGTAGGCCCACGGCGCGAGGCTCGCCCACCGCATCGCGGCGGCCGAACCGGCGATCATCCGGCTTCGCAGCGGCACGCCGTTCACATCGTGCAGATGCTGCTGCCACTCGGCCTTCAGCCGGGCCATGTCGACGTTGGATGGGCACTCGCTCTTGCAGGCCTTGCAGGAGAGGCAGAGATCCATCACGTCGGCGATTTCGGGCTGGATCCAGGGGTTGGCCGCCTCGCGGGTCGAGGAGAGCGCCTGCCGCAGCACGTTGGCCCGCGCCCGCGTGGTGTGCTGTTCGTCCCGCGTCGCCATGTAGCTGGGGCACATCGTGCCCCCCATCGTGGCCGACTTGCGGCACTGGCCCACACCGGTGCACTTCTCCGCGGCGCGGAGCACGCCGCCGGTGTCGGCAAAGCGAAACACCGTGTCATGGTGCGGCTCGGGCTCGCCGGGGAGGATCCGCAAAGACGTGTCCATCGGCGGCGTGTCGATGATCTTGCCGGGATTGAAGATCCCATGCGGATCGAACAGCCGCTTCACCCGCTCGAGCAACTCGAAACATTCGTCACCGACCATCGTGCGGATGAATTCACCGCGGAGCCGGCCATCGCCGTGCTCGCCGCTCAGGCTCCCGCGGTATTTCTTCACGAGCGCCGCCACGTCAGTGGCTACGTCGCGAAACATGGCGAGACCGGCGGGCGTGCGGAGATCGAAGAGCGGCCGCAGGTGCAGTTCGCCCGCGCCGGCATGAGCGTAGTGGATGCATTCGATGCCATATTTCTCGGCGAGCAGCCGGTCGAACTCGGCGATGTAGGCCGGCAGGTCCTCGACCGCCACGGCCGTGTCCTCGACTATCTCCCGCGGCTTGGCGTCGCCCGGCACGTTGTTCACGAGCCCCTGGCCGGCCCGCCGTAACTCCCAGACCTTGTCGCCGTCGCGGCCAACGAGCACGGGGTAGGCGTAGCCGAGGCTTGCGCCGCGGAGCTCATCCTCGATCATGTGGAGCTTCGCGATCACGGCCCCGCGGTCGGCGTGCTTCACCTCCACGACCAGGATCGCTCCGGGATCGCCGACGACGAAGGACCGATTGCGGGACTGTTCGGCGTTGTCCTTCGTGCAGTCGAGGATCTTCTTGTCGATCAGTTCGCAGGCCGTGAGCACGCATGCATCGTCGGTCGCGATCTCTTTGTTCGGCCTGCAGCGGTGCCGCATCGCCACGAGCGTGGCCCGCAGCGCCTCGTCCACGGTCGCGCAGTGCACGACCAGGAGCGCGCCGGGCGGCGGCAGCGGAATA
>JBIIOL010000021.1:0-15481 GCA_044336965.1 Pirellulales bacterium
GCAACATCCATCTCTGGGATGCGAAGGGCGGCGGCGTGGTGCTGCCTCTTTCAGAGCACAAGAAATCGGTGCGGGCGCTCTCCTGGCGGAGCGACAGTGGCGTCGTGGCCTCCTGCAGTGACGATGGCACGATCGTCTGGTGGGATGTGAAAGACGGCTGGCCGGTGGTGACCAAGCCCAACGCCCATGGCGGCGGGGTGCTCGACGCCGTGTTTGGCCCGGCGGGAGAGCTTGCCAGTTGCGGCCGCGACGGCCGGGCGAAGCTCTGGGCGGCAGACGGCAAGGAGCTGAAGAGCTTTCCGATTGCTGACGCTCAGACGAAGGCCGTCGCCGGTGTGAAGCTCCTACCCACGCGGGTCGCCCTCTCGGCCGACGGCTCCTTCCTGCTGGCCGGCGACTCGGCCGGCCAACTCCACGCCTGGCCCACGAAGTGAACGAATCGTCACCCGTATCCCCGGGACGTTTGAGGAGACCATCCTTCCCATGAACCTCGCCGAACTCACCTGGCCGGAGATCGCCGCGCTCGCCCCGCACACGCCCGTCGTCGTGCCGATCGCAGCCATGGAACAGCACGGACGGCACCTGCCGCTGGCGACCGACAGCATGCTCTTGGGTGAGGTCGTCCGCCGCGTGGAGCCACGGCTGCGCAAGCAGGTGCTCTTCACGCCGCTCCAATGGCTCGGCAACTCGCACCACCACCTCGAATACGCCGGCACGCTCTCGGCGGGCCCGCGAACCTACCTCGACCTCGTCAACGACCTGATCGAAAACCTGCTTACGCACGGCTTCCGCCGGATCCTGTTCTTGAACGGCCACGGCGGCAACATCACGCCGGGCAAGCAGGCGATCTTCGAGGCCCGCCAGCGTCACCGCGCCCGCACCGACCTCCTCCTGCTCTTCGCCAGCTACTGGGATTTCGCAAAGCCGGAGCACGGCCGCGCCGACCTCGTGCAGTCGGCGGTCGGCCATGCCTGCGAATGGGAGACGTCGATGATGCTCGCCATCCGGCCAGACCTCGTGAAGCCACATGAGTCGCTTGAAAGCCGCGACATGGGCTACAGCTTCGAGCCCGCCTACCGTGGCTGGATCACGCAGGAACGCCGGCCGAACGCCGCCGACGCCCCGGGCCATCTGGGCGATCCGCAGCACGCCTCCGCCGAGAAGGGCGAATACCTGTTCACGGAATACGCAGCCGGCGTGGAGGCCTTCCTTGGCAAGGTCATCGCCTGGGACGGCCACTCGTGGGAGTTTCCCGCCCGCTGATCGGACGGGAATCCAGCTACCGCTACCGCTGCTGCAACTGCTGCACGAACGGCAGCCGTACGCCCTGCGCCCGATCGTAGCGGGCCTGCAGATCAGCGAGCTGTGCCGGCGTGGGCGGCACGCCGTAGAGCTGGCGGAACACGTCGGTCACGTAGACATCGCGATTCGAACGCTGCCGTTCGAAGTATTCCGAACTGCTGAGGATGCCCGCCTGCACGTCGGCAAGCGACCTCCCTTGCTGAAGGTCGGCCAGCCAGACCTCGGTCTCATAGGGCCGCGGCGGACGGCCAAGATAAGTCTGGATCCACTGCTGGATCTGGGCGCTGGGCACCACGGCCGTCGCCGGCGGTGCGGCCTGTCCAGCGAGCGTGAGATCGACCCGCTGCTCACGATCGAGCGAGGCGAGCGTCACCGGCGCGGTAGTCTGCAAGAGCACGCGGCCCGCATCCTCGACCCGCGCATCGATGGCGTAGCGGTGCTGCGGCGTGGCTGGGGGCGGATCAAGCCGATACGACACCGGAAATCCCCGGGCGGCCGGCAATTGGCCCTGCGTCAGTGCCGCATCCCGCCACTGCGGCTCCGTGACATCGAGCAGCCGTACCGTGATCACCGAGGTCGGCGGCACCTGTAGCCCCTGCGGCGCGTTGAGCACGCCGTTGATGGCCCGTGACGCCGCGCCGAACTGAACTGGAATGGTCACCAGCCCGCCGGTCCGTCCGTTGCGAACGAGGAGCGGCACCTGACCAGCGGCATTCACGTGCTTGGCCACCTCGTCGCCCACGTCGTAGAGCCGGTCGCCGACCATACCGACCTGATAGCCCGCGACGTTGATGATCGTGTCGCCCGCCTGCAGGCCCGAAGCCTGGGCCACCGAGCCTGGATTCACGCTGACGACCTCCACCCCCGTGGGCGTGTTTTTCGCCATGATGCCCAGCGGCAGCGACGCGGGCCGCTGGGCGACGGGAGCAGCGGCAGCGACGGGAGCAGGAACGCCCCCCACCACGACACTGCCAGCATCCCGCGTACGGACGTCCTGCGCCACCGATCGCTCTGCCCCGGCGACACAGGCCAGGGCAAGGCATGACAGCGAGACAATTGACCGGGCACCACAGAACCGCAACCGACGAACACTGATGGAATTCATGCGTGAAAAGCGAGCTCCTGTTGAGCCTTGAAGAGTTCTGTCGTCCTGATCCCGTCGCTTACGCTCAGGGCTTTCATACATCCCGTCGTTTGCCCATGAAGCACTGGCACTATCTCGCCATGGACCAGCCGAGCAGATCCTTCTGGGCGTGGATTTCACCCCGAGTGAGCGGTAGCAGGCCATCCTTGGCCACATCGAGTTGCCCCGAATAACTGAGCACATACTCCATCATTTCCCGCAACTGCGGCGACATGGAGCCATCCTTCGGCACGGCCACCGCGAGAAACAACGGCCGGCAATCGGGCGTGCGATCCGACCCGACCACGGCGTCGGCCAAAGGCGCAGTGTTGGCCAGGACCACCAGTGGCAGCCGCTTCACGCCTGGCAAATGAGCATGCTCGTCGCCAACCAGGCCCAGGCCTCCCTTGTCAGCGGCAATGGCCTCGGCAAGTTCGGCCACCGTCGTGTGTTCGGTGATCGCGAGCTGGCAGGAGGTTGCCCCAGTGAGCAGGCGGTCCATGTGCCAACGCGTGCCCGAACCCAAGGCACGGCCATGAACGCGAATGGGCACATCTTTCCAATCGGCATTGCCGTTGAGGCGATCCCAGTGCGTCGCTGCCAGGGAGTCGGCGGTCACGGCACCATCTTTCATGGCAGGCCGCAGAATGCCCGTCTCGGGCGACCAGGGCAGTTCGGTGATCGGATTGGAGGGATGCACGATCCATACGAGCCGTTCGAAGGCCGCGACCACGACAACCAGTCGCTTGTCACTCTGCTTCTCCCACGCCGCTTTCTCGGCATCGGTCACCGGTCGGCTCATCAGCGCGGCGTCAGCCTTACCCTCGAGCAGCGATTTCCAGCCGGCCTCGGAGCTTCCGCTTTCGATCGAGCACTCGACATCGGGATGGAGCCGATGAAAGCCATGAGCCCAGTGCGCCGCGGCCTGCTGCAGCGTCAACGAACCGGCAAGGCGGATCACGCCGGCTGGCGTATCCTTCGGGTGATAGGCCATTGAAAGCAGGTCGGCCAACGGATTCGCGTTGGCCACGGGCACCGCCGTGGGAGCATCCACGGCCTGCACCTGTGCACAAACCACCCCACTACCCACCACGAGCAGCCACGACAACGCCGCACAGAGCGGCCCAAAAACAGTCTTCATGCGAATGGTCTCCCAGGAGACAGGGAGCTTAGGGAATCGCTCCAGCATCCGGGAAGCTCATTTTTCACCGCGAAACAATGGCGATTGACGGAGTCGGCGAGCCCGTCTTACTGCACGACCGACTTGCTGCCTTCCGTGGAGCCGCCGATCGGCGCGCCCTCGGGCATCGGCCGGCAGGCGGTGGGAATGCCCTGCCGATGCAGCTCCTCGCGGATCGAGCGATAGACGTCGAAGCTGTCGGGATAGCACCAGAGCGTCACCGTGGTCTCGGGCGTCACGCCGGAGACAATTTGCCGAAACCGCGAATGGGGCGAGAGCGCGACGTCCGTCGTCTCGCCATTGCCCGTGCCCACGGGCCGCACCACCCACTCCCTCGACCGGATCAACACCTGCCCGCGGGCCTGATCGACCTTCGCCTCGATCACGTAGTCGAGCGAGAAGCCCTGCACAGGCCCCACGGATTCGATCCGTGACGCCATCTCGGCGATCGAGCCGGAATGCCGCCGTGTCTGCGTTTTGGCCAGACCGAAGAGGTCTTCGATCGGGATGAACGCGATCCGCCCCTCACCGATGCGGAAATGAACCTCTTCGCCGTTCACCGTGCGGCCGACCGGCGTCGGATAGGCGAGCACTTCCTTTGTCGTGGCCGGCAGGTGTGCCAGCCCCTCCGCCTCGAGCGTGCATCGTTCGATATCCGCCTCCAGTTCCCTGCGCCGCGCCGCGGCCTCGGCAGCCTTCACTTTTGCGGTATCCGTCTCCTGCTTGATGCGGTCGACTTCGACCTTTGCCGCCGACACGGCCGTGGCGAGGTGCAGCCGTGCCTCGCCGGCAAACGCGGCGGCCGTCGCCACCGTGCGGCCCTGCGCCGCCAGCTCCGCGACCTCGCTCTCCGCAATGGCGACCGTCTGATCCAGCGTCTTCACCTCGTGCTCAAGCGAGGCGACGCGCTCGCCGCGGGCAGGCATCGCGTCCATGATCACCTTCCGCGCCCGCCCACCCACCAGCATCACGAGGATGATGAGGATGCCGACGATGTTCGTGACGACGTCGAGGAACGAGTCCTGACCGGCGGAGCTGATGTCTTCGGGCTTGGGACGCGGCATCGCAAGGACTCCACTTTTTCAGCGGCTGGGCACCAGTTTGTCAGCGGGCTGGCAGAGCCGCGGTGGTGCGTTCCACGGGGGGCAAGGGACGGATCACGTCGCGCACGTCATTGGACCGCGTGTCGACACCGCTGTCGGCCAGCAACCGCTCGAGATCCTCACGACGCGACCGGCCGTCGGTGGTCTCAGACAGCACAAGTTGCGGCTTCCAATACATTCGATCACCCGCGATGCCCCAGCGGTCCACCCGCGCATGGATGGCGGCGACGAGCGGATCGATCGCCTCGGCGGTATCACCAGGCACCGGGATGCGGGTTTCCACGCGGCGCCCCGAATCGTCGATGAGCCGAAATTCATGGAGCGAGCACTCCAGACGGATCGGTCGCGTGAGCGGAATCGGGCGGTCCTGCGTGGCGAGGCTCGCCCAGTTCTTGCCGCGCGACTGGGCCATCGACGCGGATGCCGACGCCCCCGCGGCACCGCCAGCCTGCCCGCCGCCGCCGCCGCTGCCGCCCGACTTGGCAAGCCCCGGCATAGCGGGACCACTGCCACCGCCCGCCGAACCGCCGCCGTTCTTGTCCGTGCCGCCGCCCGATCCACCGCCGTCAGCCGCCGAGCCGCCGCCTGCCGCACCCGCGTTCGCAGCGCCGCCAGCACCACCTGCCGTTGCGCCATTGCCGCTGGCAGCAGACGTGCCTGCCGCTGCCAGGCTGCCGGAAGCAGCGCCGCCACCGGTTGCCCCCGCGCTACCGTCGGCGAACTTCGAACCGCCGCTGTAACGAGTGCCGACGGCGGCCGCGTCACCGCCGCCCGATCCCGGGCTGCCTGTGCCGAAACGGCGGCGGTCGACACCGCCTTGGCCGCCGCCGAGAAGAGCGTCACCTCCCGTGCCATCCGTGCCACCGAAGCCCGCGTCGCCGGCCCGTCCAGCCACGGCGGCACCATCGCCGCCGCGCCGGCCCGAACCGCCGCTGCCATCGCCCCCGGCGCCACCCTGACCGGCCCCGAATCCGCCGCCAGCGGCAGCACCGCCTGATTGTTGTCCGTTCTTCCAGTCCCACCGCGACTGGTCGCCGAGCACGCTCGGCCCGCCGTCGGCCACGACGCCGCCGCGCGTGGGTGCGGCCCGATACTGCTGCTGCGGCTTGGCCGGCCGGGTCGGCCGCACTTCCGCCAACCACGCCAGTCGCGCCCGGGATTCCTCGATCGCCCGTTTTTCCACCTGAGCCAGGGTCGGGTCGGGGGGCGGAAACGTGAGTGTCCAATCCTCGTCGACAAGCTGATAGCCGAAGTCGCTGCCCCACGACTGGATCGCCTCACGCGCCGCATAGTAGGCCATCACACCGGACGGCCGCACGAGCAGCAGCGGGTAGGGCTGCGCTGCGGGATCGTTCGTGCCTCCCTGCGCGGCGACGAGATGCTCTCGCGCCGCCCGCAGTGCGCTGGCCAGCGGATTGCCGGGCCCCGCAGGTCCTTCGAAGTCGCCAGGACTCAGACGGATCCCCTCGGGCTGCAGAAAAACGCCGTCGCCGCAGCACTCGATATAGAGCGGCCGTCGGTGCGTGCCATTGCGGCCTGCATAGGGCACGACGGCATAGGCTGGCGGCTTGGTGTCGCGTCCGGCGCGGGCCTTGTCAAGCGACTCGCGGGTGCTGGTCAGCCGCTCTTCCAGGGCCCGGAGCGTGTCGTCGTCGGCCCCGACTGATCCGTTTTCCGAAGCCAGCATCGCCGCCGTTCGCTCCAACTTCGCAAATTCATCCTCCAGAGCCCGGGTGCTTTCCTCGACACCTGCGAGTTGCATCCGCGCCTTGGCGAGTTCCTCTGCCGTCCGCGCACGGACGCCCTCCAGTTGTTCGCGACGCCAGGCAAGGCTGTCACGTGTCAGCTCCAGTTCCTCGACCAGCGACGACTGCTCCTGGTCGAGCTTGGCGGTCTCGTTCTGCCGCACGGATCGGCTGAAGAGCACCAGCACGACCAGCAGCGCCCCCATCGTGCAAAGCAGCACGGCGAGGAACGGGAACAGCGAAATCGTGGGCCCGGAGACGGGGGTTTTGCGGCTCATGCAGCCTTTCCGTTGCGGCGTGCGGCCTGCAACTCCACCCGGCGGGCTTCGCCCGACACATCGCCGGCGCGGGCGGCCAGCAACTGCACGGCTGCGGCGAGGGTCGCCAGCGTCTCATCGAACCGCCCCGTGGTGGCCAGGGTGTTGAGGTTGGCATCGAGCGACCGCTCGAGCGAGGAGATGTCGCGGGTGGCGTCGACGACCTTGCCCAGGAGCACCGTCTGGTCGGCGAGGGTGCCATGGTGCTGCTCGAGGCCGCGGACGGCTGCGGCAAGTGAATCGGCGGCCTGCGTCCAACGATCCTCGCGCCGCGAGAGCAGCCTCTCGTGGGCCTCGACGAGCGACTCGCTCCACCGACCCAGCGTGCCATCGAGCGACGCCGACAGCGATTCGTTGAGCGTTCGGCCGGCCTCGTCGAGCACATTGGCGAGATTGGTTGCCGCCGTTCGTTCGAGCGCCCGCCATGAGTGGGTCTGCGCCTCGATCAACTGATTGGAGCTGCGGCTGACCGTCTCGGCCAGCCGCGCCACAGCGAGGGTGGCACCGCCATCGCCGGCCAGCGACTGGAATCGGCCCGCCAGTGCCGCCCACGCCGTCTCGTCGACCTCTCCCAGCAATCCCTGCTCAGACCGGTCGACGATGAACTGCAGCAGCATGAGAACCATCGAGAGCCCAAGGGCGATGGCCGTGGTGTCGAAGGCCGTGCCGAGCCCCGACACGACGCCGGTCATGTTGTCGAGCTGCGACGGCGACAGACAGGCGATCGCATCGGTGATACCGATGACCGTGCCGAGGAAGCCCATGATCGGAATCGCCCAAATCACGAACCGGACCAGTCCATAGCTCTGCGCGGCCCGCGCGGCATCGAGGTCCGAAAGATACTTGAGGTGGTCTTCGAGCGCGTCCGCGGATCCGGTCCGGACCACGAGGTCGATCGCGTCACGGAGCCGCCGAACGAGATAGGAAGACTGCTCGCGTTCGCCCTTTCCCTCGGCAAGCGACGCCGCGAGCGTCTGCGCGTCGGCCGGATTCTGGCCCCCTTCGGGAATCGCCTCGAGCCAGTCGCTCCCGAGGTCACGCCGCTGCCGGCGGAGTTCAGCTGCCTTGATGAGCAGCGCCGCCAGACCGACGAAGAACATCGCCACTTCGACGTATTCGACCCAATGCCCCGCCAGGTAGCGGATCACCAATGGATTGGTGATGACGCCCATATGGATCAGGCCAAAGAACCCGAAGCTGAGCGCCGCGCCCCACAGGATCGGCGAACGGATGAGAAAGGTCGTGAGGGACTTGAGCTTCGACACGCGGGTGGTCCTCCGAATCGGCGGGGCGCGACCATGCCGAAAACGCATGGCCGTACCGACGTGCTCTTTCCATCGGTAGGCTTTGCCCGACCGATTGAATCGAAACATCCGTCAAGGAGAAAGATCAGGCCCAACCGAGCCGCCCCGGCAGGCCGGGCTGGCTGGGCAAGCCGCCCGACCGCAGTCGGCCCGCTGCTTGAAACAAATCTTCCAGCAGCCATAGACTTCCGGTATCGCCACGCAGCCCTCGAGCCGTCAGGAGTCCCATGCGGCAGCTTTGGAATCGCTGGAATGTCTCCGCTCGACGCGGGCTCATCGCCGCCGGATGTCTGTGCGGAGTTTTTGTGGTCGCCGTCCTTGGAAGCAGAAGCGTGGCCGCGCAGCGGGCCGGCCGCTCACTGCCAGCTGGACCGAACGACCAGTCAGGCTCACTGTGGACGCTGGCCACACCGCTCGACGACGGCCGCCAGATGCTGTTGGTGGTGGACCAGCAAAACCGGTCCATGGCGATCTACCACGTCGAACCGGCCAGTGGCACGCTGACGCTCAAGAGCACGAGGGACATTCGCTGGGATCTCATGGTCGAGGATTTCAACGGCCAGGAACCACGGCCTGCGGCCCTGAAAAAGATGCTGGAAATGCCGAAATGACCGGCCGCGGCGTCCTTGCGGGGAATGTCGGCTGGGACCGCTTCTGCCGACGGCGGTAGACTCTTCTAGTTGAGTGGACGACAACAAGGGTGGACCGAGGGATGGACGCGGATCGTCCACTCAGCACTTGTCCACGGTCTTCGACCTGGTTTGGGGAAACCGAAGGCACCATGGCCGGAAAATTTCTGCTGCTTGAAGAAGCCGCCCGTCACCTCGGCGTCTCTGCCGACGAGGTTCACCGCCTCGTCGAAAAGAAGAAACTGTTTCCGCTGCGTGACGGCGCGACGCTGAAGTTCAAGGTCGACGAACTCGACCGCCTCGCGGCCGATGGTGCTGATCAGGACGATGGATCGGGCCTGTCGCTCGAACTCGATCTGGACGACGTGGCCTCCGAACCTGCAGCTGAATCGCTCGAGTTGCCTGACAGCGTCGCGCTCCCGGCCAGCCCGGCCAAGGCCCGTGACTCAGCCCAGGCCGACAGCGTCGTCATCGGGGGAAGCGGTTCGCTGGCGGGAGAATTTGATGGCGACTTGGGGCTCGGCGATGCGGTCGCCCGAGGCGAGTCGATCTTTGCCAACGATCAGTCCGGCAACGACGATCTCGCGAGGACCATGCTGGGCACTGGCGAGGCGGTTGGCGGCCTCGATGCGATGGAACTCGATCTCGATTCGATCGTGGGGCTCTCGTCACCTTCCGTCGCCAAGCCGGCGGCGGAATCGGCCAGACCGGGCAAGCCTGCGGCCCCGGCCAAAGCCGACCGTCCCGATTCCGGGACTCTCGCCATCGACCTTTCCGGGATCGACATCGGCTCGCAGCCCAGCAATGCAGCCGGCTCGAATGCGACCGGTTCGCTGGTGCTGGGTTCGGGCGCTGACCCCGCCGGCCTTTCCGGCTCGCTGACGAACGCGGGTTCCGCTCTGTCAGGGGTGCTCGACGACAGCGGTCTGTCGCTCGAGGACGGCGACGCGGTGCTGTCCGGCATCGACCTTGGGCCAGTCGACGAATCGCAGGCGTTCGATGACGGTGCCACTGCCCTTGGCAGCGGCGATGATTTCGAACTGGACAGCATCGGCGGCGAAGACGACGACATTGCCTCAGTCGTGGCGGTGGAGCCTGAGTCGGGCGATTCGAGCTTTTTCAACACGGGTGATGGAGAAAGCTCCGATTTCACCGGCGACATTCCCCTGGGTGCGGCCGATGCCACCGACATGGGCGATTTCACGGCTGGCGAGGTCGTCCCGGACACGAGGTTCAGCGTCTGGCAGATCTGCGGACTGGTCTGCTGTTCCCTCCTGCTCCTGACCGGCGGCTTCGTCATGTTCGACCTGATGCGGACGATCGGCAGCGCCGGCGACCTGAGCCTCGCCAGCCCGCTTTTGAATCCGCTGGCCTCCGTCTTTGGCTGGCGGTAGCAGACCCGGCAATCCCCGACCAGGGGCAGTCGTGCTACCATACAGGGATGAAGCCTCTCCTGCGGTGGAACCACCTCTGCGTGCTCGTTGCCGGCCTGATCACCTCATGCCGGCCCGCCGCTGACATCCAGCCGAATGACATGCGGACCTACACGGTGCCGCGTCAGGCCAGTCCAACGGCCACCGCGGCGAGTCCAGCGCCACGGGCCCCAACCGATGCGATGCCCGGCGTCGCGGCCGGCGGCCCTGCGCTGGAGTACGACCTGCCAGCGGCCTGGAAGGATCTGGGGGCCAGCGGCATGCGGCTCGCCACCCTGCGAACCGGTCCCGACGATGCGTCCGAATCGGGTGAAGTAACGATCATCCCGGCATCAGGCACGCTGCAGGGCAACGCCACCCGCTGGCAGGAGCAGCTCACGCCGGGCGCGAACCCAGAGCGAGTCTCCCGCGCCATCGAGGAGGGGGAGAAGGTCGCGGTCAACGGCGTGGAGAGCACCATCCTGCTGCTGCTCGACGACGCACAGGAGAACCAGCAGGCGATCCTGGCCGCGATGATCCCGTTCGATGCCTCGACGTCGCTGTTCGTTAAGTTCAAGGGGCCCGCCAGCGTTGCCCGCACGCTTCGCGAACCGTTCACCGCATTCGTTCGCTCGATCCGCTGGAAGTGAACCAGTCACACATCCGCACGGAGCCATCCACCATGGCCACAGGCAGTTTTCCCTCGCATGGATTCGCCCCGTCGCTGCATCCCACAGGCCGCTCCTCCAGCCGCCCGGAAGCGTCGACCGTCTGGCAGGCCCTGCGGGCGATGGGATCACTCAAGATCACGGTGGTGATGTTTCTCGCTGGCATCTTCCTGCTCTTCGTCGGCACGCTCGCACAGGACGAGAAAAACCTTCCGGAGGTGAAGCAGGAGTATTTCAACAGCTGGGTCGCGCAGGTGCCGTTCTCCGACTTCTTCCCCGTGACCATCTTCGGCCCATCGAAGCTCACCGGCTGGTTCCCCTTTCCGGGCGGCGCCACGATCGGGCTGGTGCTCCTCGTCAACCTGATCGCGGCGAAGCTCACGCGATTTCACGTGCACGCGACGGGAACAAGACTGCTGGCTGGCACCGCCGTGTCGCTCGTCGGCGGACTGTTGACCATGCTCGTGATCCTGAGTGGCCACTATGCCGACGGACTGCAGGGCCGGCCCCCGATCGACTACGCGACCGTGTGGCGGCTCGTGCAGGCCTCCGCCGTGACCCTCACCGCGTCGCTGCTCTGGGCGGCGGTCGCCGGCCGGAACCTCAGCCGGCTGACGAGGATCGTGCTCTGGCTGGCGGCGGCTACCGCTGCCACGATGGCGGTGATCAGCATCTTCGGGGGCGAGGGCTGGCGGATGAGCGAGCCGGGCCTGCGGATCATGTGGCAACTGATTCAGTCGAGCGTGGCGTCGCTCATTCTGCTCGCGGGCATGGTGATGGTGTTTGGCAGCCGCGGCGGTAACGTGCTGATCCACCTCGGGGTTGGGCTGCTCATGCTGGGGCAGTTTGCCTTCGGTGACCGCCAGATCGAGGAACGCATGGCGCTCGTCGAGGGACAGTCGAGCAACATGGCCCTGCGCACCGACGAAACCGAACTGGCGGTGATCCGGCGCGACGACGAAGCAAATGACCGCGTGACGGTGATCTCGGGCCGCCTGCTGAAGGCCCGCTCCGGCGGCGAACCAATCGTGGCCAACGACCTGCCGTTCGACGTGCGGGTGCTCTCCTACTTTCCAAATTCGAGTGTCATCCGCGTGGGACCGGTCGCGCCAAATCAGGCGACGACGGGCATCGGAAAGAGCTGGCTGGCGGCGGACAAAGCCCCGGAAGGCGGCGCAAGCTCCAGACCGAACATCGCGTCGGCCTACGTGCAGCTGCGAAACCGCAGCAGCGGTGCCGACATGGGCACGTTCCTCGTCAGCCAGTTCATGAACGATCAGGCGCAGCTCTTCATGGGCGCCGGCGGCGACGAGATCGACACAGTCGACGTGGGCGGCACGCCGTACAGGCTGCAACTGCGGTATCGTCGTCAGTACAAGCCCTACGCCGTCACGCTCACCGACGTTCGGCGGATCAACTACGGCGCGAGCGAAACGCCCCGCGACTTCTCCTCCTACGTCACCTTCACCGACACCGCCACGAAGGCCCAGCAGGACGGCCGCATCTGGATGAACAATCCAGTGCGGTACCGCGGCGAAACCTTCTACCAGAGCCAGTATCAGCAGGTGGATCTTCCCAACGGCACCCGTAGCGAGATGACCGGCCTGCAGGTGGTGGAGAATGCCGGGTGGCTGATCCCCTACGTGGCATGCGTGCTCGCCCTGTGGGGCATGCTCGCCCACTTCGGCGGCACGTTCCTGCGGTTTGCCGACCGCTACGACCGCGGTCTGGCCGGGGCTCGCTCGGCGGACGACGGCCAGCCGACGGAGAGCCGCAATCAGCGGCGGGCGACCCTTCGGGCAGGGGAACGGATGGCGGCGACCGGCGGCGTGGGTAACCGCCCCGCAACGACGGCCGCGGATCTGATCATGCCGCTGCTCGCGTTAGCGGTCGTCGGATTGTTCTGCCTGTTGGCCACCTACGATCGGTCGGCTCGCAAGGGGGGCCATGACTGGACTTCAGCGGCAGCCTTGCCGATGCTCCACGAAGGCCGCATCAAGCCGCTCGACACCGTGGCCCGCAACACATTGCAGCTGCTCGGCAACCGCACGAGCGTGAAGATGCCGAAGCCGGAGGAGGCCCCGAAGGGCGTTCCTACCGACCTGCCCGCCGGCACGGTATCGGCGACGGAATGGATGCTCGGCATGATGGCCGGTGCCGACTGGGTGGAACACGCGCCGGTGTTTCGCATCGACGCGATGGAGGTCGCCGACCTGTTCGATCTGCCGCGGCGCAAGGGCTATCGCTACAGCCATGCCGAGTTGGAGCCCGCCCTGCCGAAGCTGCGCAAGCAGTTGGAATCGATGCGAGACGTGCCGCCGGAGCAGTTCAGCTTCACCCAGAAGAAGTTCTCCGAAATCAACCAGAAACTGATGGCCTATGACCTGCTTCGTTACAGCTACGAAACCCCGCGTTTGCCCGACCCAGGGGAGGGAGAGGAGGCACGCAAGGAACTGCTCGGCGAGATGGAACGCGTGATGCAGATGGCGCGGCGAATCGATGCGAGCCATCCACCCGCGGCGCTTCCCCCAAAGCCGACGAGCAGTGCGGCGTCGACGCAGGACGGGGCAGGGGAGTGGCAGTCGCTCTATCCGGCATGGGTGTCGGCGATCGTCGGGAAGCTGCTCTCCACCCGGCCCGGCCAGCCGGCCTTCGAGGTCAATCCCGGGCTGCTGCCGCTGACCGAACTGCTCGGGGCGGTGACTCGCCCACCGGCCGACTTCAACCGGGCGCTCGACTCATTCAAGACATCCACTGCCTCGTCTCCCGAGGTTCGCAGCGTGACCGAGAAGACCGCCTACGAGGCCTGGCTCAACCGCTTCAATCCCACGGATCTCGCCAAGTGGCTCTATGTGTTTTCCGGCGTCATCTGCTTTGCGAGCTTTCTGGCTGGCAGGCGGCCGCTCAACCGCTTCGTGTTCTGGATGCTGGTGGGCATCCTCCTCCTCCACACGTTCGCCCTCTGCAGCCGTATCTATCTCACCGGTCGTCCCCCGGTCGTGAATCTCTATTCCTCCGCGGTGTTCATCGGCTGGGCCTGCGTGCTGGCGGGGCTGGGCCTGGAAGGCCTTTTTGCCAACGGCATCGGCAATCTCGTCGCGGCCATCAGCGGAGCCCTCACGCTCATGGTGGCCTACGGCCTCGACACGGGCGACACGATGCACGTGCTGCAGGCGGTGCTCGACACGCAGTTCTGGCTGTCCACGCACGTGATCACGGTCACGCTCGGCTACGGTGCCACCTTCCTCGCTGGAGTGCTCGGCATCTTCTCGATCGTGCAGCGAATCGCAGGCCGCTGGTTGGCATCGACCCCGGCGCGACAGCTCGCCGCACGGAATGAGCAGGACCAGCTCTATCGCATGACCTACGGCGTGGTTTGTTTTGCCCTCTTCTTCAGCTTCATTGGCACGGTGCTCGGCGGCCTCTGGGCCGACGACAGTTGGGGCCGATTCTGGGGCTGGGATCCGAAGGAGAACGGCGCCCTGATGATCGTGCTCTGGAACGCAGCCGCGCTCCACGCCCGGTGGGATCGCTGGCTGGGCCCCCGTGGATTCGCCCTGTTTGCCATCGGTGGCAACATCATCACCGCCTGGAGTTGGTTCGGCACCAACCAGCTCGGTATCGGCCTGCACAGTTACGGATTCACCAGCGGCGTGCTGATGCTGCTCGCCGCCTTCGTGGCCAGCCAACTGCTCCTCATTGCGGCTGGCTGGCTGCTGACGCGGCCCGACAGCAATGGGGAATCCCATCGCTCACGCTCCGGGCTTGCATGAGGGAATGGGTGACGGATCGGCCGGTGGTTCGGCAGGCACCTCCCGCCATCGGCCCCTGACGAACTGCTCCACCCGGACGGCTGAAGCCGTGAATCCCACGGCGATGGCACCGCCCGTTGACGCGTCATCAGCGCCGGTCTTGACGACGGCGATCCGGTCGCCATCCCCGCGTGCCCTGGCATAAGCCTCGCGAACCTCCGGCCATCCGGCGGCCCCCGCGCCGCTGACGATCACCCAATCGGCAGCAGTGGCCCGCGCGATGTCGGGCGGCAGACTCGTCCGACTGCCATGATGCGGGGCCACGAGCACGTCGCACGAATCCGGATCGGAGGCAATGAAGCGCGAGAGCGACCGCCCTTCGAGGTCGCCGGTGAGGAGCAGCCGTCGGCCAGCCGACTCCACGGCGAGCACGAGGCTCGTCTCGTTGTCTGTCGCCATCGCATCGCCCATCGCATCTTTCAACGCCACGCCATGCACGTGTGGCTCGTCACTGCCGACGGTCGGGTGCAGCACGCGGACCCGGCAGAGAGGATCAAGCGCGAATGATTCCCCCGCCGCAGTGGCCCGCACCGGGATGCCAGCAGCCCGCGCCAGTCGCAGCACCTCCCCCACCGCCCATGAATCACTCTCGAGAAACGGCGGTGGCACGATGATTTCGCCCACCGAGAAACGTTCGAGCAGTTCTGGCACGGCGTTGAAGTGATCGGTGTCGGCATGCGAGATGACGAGCGTGTCGATCCGGCTCACGCCCTCATGCCAGAGCACGCCGGTCATGGCTCGCCGCGCCGCGGATGGTGCCCCCAGCCGGCCGGCATCGTAGACGAGGCACCGGCCCGTCGGGCTCCGGACCACGATCCCACAGCCATGGCCCATCGCCGCCACCACGACCCTCATGCCAGCGTGCTGAGGGCCGCCCATTCCGGCG
>JBIIOL010000315.1:0-4701 GCA_044336965.1 Pirellulales bacterium
AACGCCATCGGCCGGAAGAGGAGTCCTTCGATGCTCGTGAGCGTCACCAGCGGCAAATACGCACACACGATCATCAGCGTCGAGAAGAAGACGGGTCGCTCCACCTCCCGTGCTGCCTTGAGAATCGTCGTCTCCGCCTTCACTCGGCCGCCCGCGCGGGTCAGGTGGTGTGCGATCGTATCGACCATGATCACCGCCCCGTCGACGAGAATGCCGAAGTCGATGGCACCGATCGACAGCAGCCCGACAGGGATGCCGGTGGCTTTCATCAGCACGAGCGCAAACAGCAGCGAGAACGGGATGGTGAGAACAACGAGCGTCGCCAGTGCCGGACTGCCGAGGAAAGCGAGCAGGACGAGGAGCACGAGGCAGACGCCGGTGACGACGCTGTGGGTGACCGTATGGAGCGTGCTGTCGACGAGAAACTCACGGTCGTAGAAGGGCTGCACCGAGATACCGGTCGGGAGTTCCTTGTTGAGGGCCTCGACCTCCCGCTTCACGCGGGCGAGCGTATGCGACGGATTCTCGCCGCGACGCATGAGGACGATACCCTCCACCGCCTGCGGCTGGTCATCCTTGCCGAGAATTCCGGCGGGAGGACGGCCCACCACCTCAACGGTCGCGACATCTCGCAGGTAGACCGGCGCGCCGTCGAGTGTATTGACGACCGAATCTTCGATGTCACGTTCGGTCTTGAGCAGTCCGCGACCGCGGATCACGAACGACATGTCGCCCCGCTTCATCACGCTGCCGCCGGCGCTGGCGTTGTTGGAGCCGATGGCGTCGACGACTTCCGCCACGGAGAGTCCGAACCGTTCCAGCCGTCGGGGGTCGAGGGTGAGCGAAAACTGCTTTTCGAGGCCTCCGAAGTTGACCACCTCGGCGACGCCCGGCGTCCGCTGCAGACGCGGGATCACCTGCCAGTCGTTGATCGTCCGCAGTTCCAGCACATCATGGTCGCGGTCGGAGGCGAGCACATAGCGGTAGATTTCCCCGTAGGCGGTCGCCATCGGCCCCATCTCCGGCGTCACTCCTTCAGGAAGCGGGATTGCCGCCAGCCGCTCCTGCACCCGCTGGCGGGCGAAGTATTTGTCGACTCCCTCCTCGAAGACGAGCGAGACGACGGAGAGCCCGAAGATCGTGCGTGAGCGGATGACATCGAGCGAGGGCACGCTTCCCATCGCCAGTTCGATCGGGATTGTGACCTGTCGCTCGATCTCCTCCGGCGCGCGGCCGGGGAACGGCGTGATGACGAGCACCTGCTGGGCTGAAATGTCGGGGTAGGCGTCGATCGGCATCGTGGTGAACGACCAGGCGCCGGCGGCACCGATCAGGATCGCCAGTGTGATCACCACCAGCCTGTTCCTCACAGCCAGCTCGATCCAGGCTCCAATCATGGTGCCGCGTCCTTGGCGGCCGGCGACACGACGTGATCCCGCTGGTCACTCCCCAGGAACGACTGCGAGAGCAGACCCTTGAGGAGGATCGACCCGCTGCTGATCACCCGGTCACCTGCGGCGAGTCCATCGAGCACCGTGCACCGTCCATCCCGCCCCTCGCCGATCCGGACCGGGACTGCCCGCCACGTGCCTCCGCCGGCAGCCACAAGCACGAAGTCCTGCAGATCAATGTGCAGCACCGAGGTTTCCAGCACCCTGATGGCCTGCCGTTCATCGGTGCCGATCGAAACCTCGCCAAACATCCCAGGCTTGAGGTCTCCCTGCTTGTCTTGGATATGAAAAAACACCCGGAGCGTCCGTCGCTCTGGGGTGACGGTCGAGCTGATCTGCTCGACATGGGCCGTATAGACCCGGTCGGGCAGGCCGTACAATCGCATCTCGCACTCTTGATCAGGCCGAATCAGGCCGATCTGCCGATCTTCAGTTCAGGCAGGTCGGCGGAGATGATCGCCATGTGCTCTTCCGCCTGGCTGAGCATGTCGGGCTCCGCGCCGGCCTGGGCCAGGCTGCGGTCGATTGCGGCCAGATTTCTCCGGGCCATCCGCACGTCTGCCTCGGCGGTGTAGATGTCCTTCTCGCCCTGCAGCTGAGCTTTGAGCAGCGACGACTTGGCCGCCAGAAACTCCTTTTGGGGAATGTTGGCGGACTCCGCGAGCGCGGAGAGCCTCTCCACCGTCGCTGCGAGGAAGTCGGTCTCAGCTTTGACGAGTTCACGGGTCTTGGTCAGCTGCTGCGTGGCGAAGTTCACCTCGCTGCGGCTGCGCTGAAAATCACTGTACAGGTTGGAGATCGCACTCGAGCTAAATTGCCAGCGGTCCTCGGTCGGCTGTGTCCCGTCCTTCACACGGGCCACCACCACGCCGCTCACGACAGCCGTCGGCTGCCGGGTTGTCTCCGGCTCGAGCGTGACGATGTCGAGCCGCTTTACGAGCGGCGAGTCCTCCGGAATGCGGAGGAGGCCGGGGCCGACCACCTCGGGCTTCGGCGCCGGAGCAACAGCCATCGGCCGCGGAGTCTCTGCCGCCATGCCGGCCCTGCCGGGGCCGGCGGGTCGCAGGAGCATGGCGATCAGTCCGATCATCGCCAGGATCGAACCGATCATCCACGTCAGCCGCCAGAGCCGTGTAGCGACTGGTGGCGGTGCGGCCGGACCTTCGTGGACGACATCGGGCGCGTTTGGAGGGGGGACAGAGTGCATAGGAGTTCGCTGCAGCGGGAGGGGCTTGTGCCAGGGCCGGCGCGTGTCTGACCAACGAGGAAGGGGCGTGGTGGGACGGGCGACGAACACCGCGAGGAAGGATAGATCGACCAGAAGCCCATTCGCAAGCGTTGGACGCGAGTTGAGCGGCCGAGGTGACCGTCAGTGGTTTGCCCGCCCGGTCTTGGCCCGGCCAGACATGAAACGCGCGTCGATATCGGGTACTCTGGGGGGCAGAGTTCTGGAGGTCGGATGCACCTAGTCACAGCTGCCGCGTCTTCAGGATCAAGTTCCACGCGGCCCGCACAGTCGGAGACGAAATCATGAGCGTCCAAATGGAACTCTCGCGGATCATCATCAGCGAGATCAACGACCAGCAGGTTGTCTACCTCAAGGAGGTCGAGGGCGACCGCACGTTTCCGATCCTCATCGGCCTCTTCGAGGCGACGAGCATCGACCGTCGCGTGAAGCACCACCAGTCACCACGCCCGCTCACACACGACCTGCTGGTGGCGTCTGTCGAACTGCTTGGCGGCGAGTTTCAGGACATCGTGATCTCGGAGTTGAAGGAGCACACCTATTTCGCCACGATCCGCGTGCTGAAGGATGGCGAAGTCGTGGAGATCGACGCCCGCCCCTCCGACGCGATCGCGGTAGCGGTCACCTGCGAGCCGAATCTCCCGATCTACGTGGCCGAGGAAGTCCTCTCCGACGTCCTGGGGTGACCGGTTGTGGTCAAGATTGGTAGACTCCGTCGACCATGAAACCAATCGTTCAGATTTCGCTCGATTTGACCGACATCAACGAAGCCCTCGAGACGGCGGCCCTTGCACTGCGTGCCGGCGTCGACTGGCTGGAGGCGGGCACGCCGCTGATCCTCGCCGAGGGCCTACACGGCGTGCGGGCGTTGCGAGCCGCGTTTCCCAACGTGCCGATCGTCGCCGATCTCAAGACCATGGACGGCGGCTATCTGGAGGCCGAGATGATGGCCAAGGCCGGCGCCACCCACGTGGTCGTGATGGCCAGGGCCCATGAAGAGACGATCAAGTGCGTGGTGAAGGCCGGCGCTGATTTTGGCTGCAAGGTGATGGGCGACAACATGGTCTGCCCCGACATGGTCGCCGGAGCCAAGTGGCTCGAAGATCTCGGCTGCGACTACGTCATTCATCACATCGGCTACGACGAACGCCGTGGCATCGCGGCTGCCGGCCACCGGATGCCCAGCCCGCTCGACCAGCTGCGGGAGGTGGTCAGAGCTGTGAGGGTGCCGGTGCAGGCGGTGGGCGGTCTTACGCTCGAGCAGGCAGTCGCCTGTCCGGGATACGGGGCCCCGCTCGTCGTGCTCGGCGCCCCGCTGACCATCGATGCCGACGCCTTCAAGACCGCCGACGGTGACCTGGAAGGATCGCTCCGAATGATCTGCGAGGCAGTCCATGAACAAAAAGTGGAACAGAAAGTGATCTCCCCCGCATGAAAACCGCTGCTGTCGTCAACTTCGCCCCTGAAAAGGGCTCCGTCGAGATCCGCGAGATCGAACAGCCTGCGATCGGCCCCGATGACGTCCTGCTGGAAGTGGCCAACGTCGGCGTCTGCGGCAGCGATCTCCATCAGTGGACCGCTGACCATTCGTGGCCGGTCAACTATCCCGTCGTGCTCGGCCACGAGTTCGGCGGCAGGATCGTCGAGGCCGGCGGCAACGTGCAGGCCTGGAAGGTTGGCGACCGCGTGGTCAGTGAGACTGCCGCGATCATCAGCCACGACAATCCGATGACCCGCCGCGGTCTCTACAACCTCGATCCGACGCGGAAGGGGTTTGGGTATGGCGTCAACGGGGCGATGACCCGATTCGTGAAGGTGCCGTCGCGGATCCTGCACCGCGTGCCCGACCAACTCCCGTTCGAACAGGCCTGCCTCACTGAGCCCTGTTGCGTGGCCTATTCGGCCGTCGTAAAGAATGCACGGATCGAGCCGGGCGACCGCGTGGTGGTGCTCGGTCCCGGCACGATCGGCATCCTCTGCGCGGCGATGGCGAGGCTCTGTGGC
>JBIIOL010000314.1:0-4701 GCA_044336965.1 Pirellulales bacterium
GAGCTTCGTGCCCTGCCCGCGTTCGGCCCCCACCGGCACCCGGCGATAGAAGCACGATCGATAGCCGACGTGGCAGCTGGCGCCGCCGGCGATCTCGACCCGCAGCCAGACGCAGTCCTGGTCGTCATCGATCCGCATCTCGACGACCTTTTGCACCAGTCCGCTGGTGGCGCCTTTGTGCCAGAGCTGCTGGCGGCTGCGGCTCCAGTAGTGGGCCTCGCCGGTCTCGATCGTCTTGGTGAGCGCCTCGCGGTTCATCACGGCCACCATCAGCACCTCGCCGGAGGCATGGTCGGTGGTCACGCATGGGATGAAGCCCTGGGAGTCGAACTTGGGCGCCAGTTCATGCCCCTCCTCCACCTGCTCGACGGAGTTTCTCTGGCCGAACGGCGAGCCGGGCGCGGGCGATGCGGATGCGGACACGGTGCGAAGGCTCCTCGGATACGGTCTGGAACATCTGGATCCGGTCTGGGCTGACCGGAGTCCTCTATTCAATAGGTTGACCGGTCGGTTATCCAGTCCCTACCCTTCCCGGTGGAGCCCGCCCACTCGAGGAGCCTTTTTCCATGGTCACGGTCGACATGCCCTGTGCGTTGGTGTCGCGTCGAGCTGCCCGCGGTGTCGCGGGTGGATGGTGCGGTGCGATGGGAGCCCTGATGATGCTGTCGCTGCCGGCGGTACAGCAGGCAGCCACCGCCGCCGACTGGCCGACATTTCGTGGGGCAGACCGGACCGCAGTCGCCCCCGACACCGATCTCCTGGAAACCTGGCCCGCCACGGGCCCCAGGCTCATCTGGGAGGCCGCCGGCGCGGGCCGGGGCTATGCCAGCCCAACGATTGCCGGAGAGCGGATCTACACGCTCGGCGACGGACTTTCCACTGCCGGCGACAAGGACGAATACCTCTCCTGCTTCGACCGCGAGACGGGCAAGCAGCTCTGGAAGACGAAGACCGGCCAGCCGTGGTCCGAAGGGGCTGAGTCGTGGCAGAGTTCGCGGAGCACGCCCACGGTCGATGGCGGCATGGTCTACGTGATCACGCCCCACGGCCAACTCGTGGCATGCGCGACGGCCGACGGCAAGGAGCGGTTCCGCATCGATCTCAAGGCCCAGTTTGGCGGCAAGAAGGGGGATGGATGGGGCTACAGTGAGTCGCCGCTGGTCGACGAAAACAGGCTCATCTGCACGCCTGGCGGCGAGCAGGCCACGCTTGTGGCGCTCGACAAGAAGACGGGCAAGCTGATCTGGTCATGCCCGATAAAGGGTGATCGTGGTGCCGGCCACTCTTCGGTCGTGATCAGCCAGCCACTATCCGGCCAGACTGGGGGCCGAACTGGGGGCAGAAAGGTCTATGTGCAGACCACGGCCGCCGGCGCCTTCGCCGTTGACGCGGAAACGGGCACATTCCAGTGGGCCTACCCGATCGATCAGACGACGGCCGTGATCCCCACGCCGATCGTCCGCGGCGATCTGGTCTTCTTTTCCGCGGGCTACAAACGGGGCGGCGCCCTCCTGCGGCAGGTGCCGGGGGCCGCTGGCGGCGTCACGGTGCAAGAGGTCTATGGCCTCAAAAAAGAGCTGGCCAACAAGCATGGTGGGATCGTGCTGGTGGGCGACCATCTCTACGGCGACTCCGACGATGCGGGCATCCCGTTCTGCGCCGAACTCATGACCGGCAACGTGGTCTGGAAGAAGCGTGGCAGCGGCAAGGGATCAGCCACGGTGGTGGCGGCCGACGGCCATATCTACGTGCGGTTTGCCGATGGCACGCTGGCCTTGGCAAAGGCCGATCCGGCCGACTACGCGGAGGTGGCCACGTTCAAGATCCCCGGCAGCGATGCCCGGCCAAGCTGGTCGCATTCGGTGATCCTCGACGGCCGGCTCTACCTCCGCGAACAGGACAAGATCCTCTGCTACGACCTGCGAAAGTAGCGGGCGATCCGATCCCCCGGCTCGCGCCGGGGGCTTGTATTGGGCGCTTCCATACAAGCCCGAAGCGCAAGCTCCGGGATCACGCCCAACGCCGATCCCCCGGCTCGCGCCGGGGGCTTGTATTGGGCGGTCCCATACAAGCCCCGAGCGCAAGCGACGGGATTCCCCATCACCATTCGCATCAATCGTGCGAATCCGCCACGGCCTTGTAGATCGCCCCACCCAGGATGCCGCCCACGATCGGCGCCACCCAGAAGAGCCAAAGCTGCTGCAGCGCCCAGCCACCGGCGAAGATCGCTGTCGCGGTGCTGCGGGCGGGATTCACCGAGGTGTTGGTGACCGGGATGCTGATCAGGTGGATCAGCGTGAGGCACAGGCCGATGGCGATCGGCGCGATCGTGCTGCCGGCCTTCTTATCGGTGGCACCATGGATCACGAAGAGAAACACAGCTGTCAGCACCGTCTCGATGATGAAGCAGCTCTGCCAGGGATAGCCGCCTGGGGAGTGCTCGCCGAAGCCATTGGAGGCGAAGCCGCTCGAGGCGTCGAAGCCGGGCAGACCGCTGGCGACGAGATACAGCACGCCAGCGCCGACGATCCCGCCTACCACCTGGGCGAGGATGTATTTCGGCATCTCGGCGATCGGAAACCGGCCGCTGGCGGCGAGTCCCGCCGTGACCGCGGGGTTTAGGTGGCAGCCGGAGATGTGGCCAATGGCGACGGCCATCGAGAGCACCGTCAGCCCGAATGCCAGCGATACCCCCAAGTAACCGATTCCGACATCGGGGTAGGCGGTCGCCAGAACGGCGCTCCCGCAGCCCCCCAAAACCAGCCAGAACGTGCCAATTGCCTCAGCCAACAGCTTTCCCATCGCGTAATTCTCCGCAAAAAGCGACCAAACAGTGGAGCCGGCCCCCGAGGTGCCCCCGGGTAGGCCGGCTCAGAAAAACCAAGGGGCAAACCTTAGGACATTGCCCGAAAAACCGTCAAGTGCAGCCGAATGAGGCTGTTCTGAGCCCCCCCGGGCCGATTCGTCACCCGTTTTGCCCGATTCGTCAATTTTCGGAATCCCAAACGCTCCGGTCGCTTGACATCCCCAGACAATCCCCCTAGATTCCGCATCCTAGGCGCATTCGATTCCTGTCTTGCAACCGGAACCGAACGCTTGATCTGATCGTCTCGAACCTTCTACGCTTCGACCTCACGACGACTCGCTCGACCGACTCTGCGACCCAACGACAGGACGCCCTCATGCACGTCTCAACTCTCCGCAAAACACTGCTGACCCTCGCCTGCATGGCTGTCGCAAGCACCGCGTCGGCTGGCACAATCACGACATGGTCGGGCACTGCTGCCGGCAACAACAACTGGTCCACCCCAGGCAACTGGACCACGCAGCCGACGACATCTGGCACGTTCTCGCTCGTGTATCGCGGCAACCCGACCCAGAAGACGAGCACCAACAACCTTGGCCCCGGCGCGGTGACGGTTGACTCGATCCTGTTCAACAACACGAACACTGGCACGTTCACGGGCGCGTTCATCCTGTCCCGGTCGGCGACGTCGCCCGCCCTCTCGCTCGTCAACGGCGCCACCATCACCACGACAGCTGCCACGACGGGCACGCTGACCGACACGATCTCGAGCAGCCTTGCGTTCGGCGGCACAACCACGTTCAACATGGGCTCGAACCACCACGTCACCCTGTCGGGCACGCTGAGCGGCGGCGGCTCTCTCGTGAAGACCGGTGCTGGCGAACTGCTGCTGTCGGGCACGAACGATCTCACTGCCTTGAATATCGAGCAGGGGGTTGTGCAACTCAACGCCGCTGCCTTCGGCGGAGCGGTGAACCGTTCTGTCAACGCTATCAGCGTCGTCGACCTCGGCACGAGCACCGAGACGGGTGTGTTCCGCACGTCCGGCGTCGGTAGCACTGTCACCCCGACTGCGACGAACCTGCAGTTCCGTCTGAACGGTAACGGCAACGTGACCCCGAATAACAGCAGCAACATCACCTTCAATGCCGCGAACTTCAATGAAGCGGTCAGTGGTGTTACCACGCCAGTGACGCTGACGCTCAACGGTGGTGGTGGATCGCAAATTGGTACGCAGACGATCAATGGTGCGATTCAGGACAACAGTGCGAGCGGGAAGGTCAACGTGACGGTCGGGGGTGCAAGCCTGGGCAACGTCTGGGTGATCAACGGCGACCAAACCTACACGGGTGACACCACCGTCACGGCAGGCGGCAGGTTGCTGATGAACGGTACGATCAGTGGGTCATCGACGACGACGTCGTTCGGCTATATCGGTGGCTCCGGCACCTTCAACGGTGCGGTCATCATCTCGTCCGGCACGCTGGCGCCGGGTGGCGTGTCCTTTGGCGGCGGTATCCTCGACGACGCTGTCGGCAGGCTGACTGTTGCTTCGCTGTCCTTGGACAGTTCGGCCACAACTGTGCTGGCGATCACTGGCAGCACATCGGACCTGTATGAGCAGATCATCGGCTCCGGTGGCTCTAGCGCTCTGAACTACGGTGGCACGCTGGCCCTGACGATGTCGAGCGATACGACGTTCTACGAAGAGGGCACCGTCTTTAATCTGTTCACCGGCTTCACCGGCTCGCCGACCGGCAACCTGAGTGCCGTCACGCTGAACGCCGTTGGGACCGACTACGACGGCCTGACGTTCCAGAGCTTCGACAGCATCTCGGCCGATGGACAGAGCTTCCTGAATGCCAAGTACGGACTTGTGTCTGGCGACTGGCTTT
>JBIIOL010000313.1:0-4701 GCA_044336965.1 Pirellulales bacterium
GTCACCTCTTCCGGATCAGCCAGCAGCATGCGGGCAAGGCGCCGCTGCGCCGCCGCGCGGGTGGCCGGTCCACCATCGGCTGTGTTCACTGTATCTGGCTCCTCGGGCAGGTCACCCAGCAGGAGCCAGGCATCATTCGCCTGCGCGAAGCGTTCGCTCGCCACCGGATGCCGCCGTCCCCGCCAGGGCAACGACCTGACGATTGCCGCGATCGGCGTCCGCTCCACGCCCGTGTAGACCAGTTCCCCTGCGGCCATCCTCGCCACGTCATCGCGGCCCGCTGCCGCCGGGACGCGGTCCACGAGCGGCACGATGTCGGTCGTCGTCGAGCCGATGTCGATCAGGAACGCCTTGTGGGCAGTGGTCACCGTGCCAGCCAGCCGGCCGACGGCGTGCCAGTTGGATGCAGCGGCGTCGAGCCGCCGCTGCATCGCCTCCTCGGGCGGCACGATCGTGCCATCCACGAGGTAGATTCCCACAGGGCACGAGGGTCCGGCTGCCGTACGTGTTGCCGCCGTCACGGCAGCGACAATGTCGGCGACTCCGTCCCGCCGCGAGGCATAGCAGTCGGCAATCTCGCCCGTCATCGTGGCGACGACGCGACGGGGATGACGCGACGACACGATCCGCGCGAGCGTTGCGGGCAGTTCCAGCCGCCGACGCCAGAGTTCGAACGGCTCGCAGTGCACCCAGCCATGCCCATCGGCTGCCTTGATGTTGGCACCGCCGATGTCGAAGGCGAGCACGGAAAAGGGGACGCAGCTCGTTTTCATGCCTTTTCCTTCGACCGACTTTTCCTCGGCTTTTGAAAAAGAGCTGCGTCCCCTTTTCCTACGACGCGGCGAGCCGTCGGAGGGCCGCGATGCCTCGGTCGAGCATGCTGTCGGAGACGGTGTAGGCGATCCGGAAGTGGCTGTCGGCTCTGCCGAACACGCTGCCCGGCACGACGAGCAACTTTTCCTGCTCCACGGCCCTCTCGGCAAAGGCCCTGCCCGAACCACCGGGCGCCTCTGGATACAGGTAGAACGCGCCGCCCGGCTGCACGAACCGGTAGTGATCACGCAGGCCTGCCATCAGTTTGTCGCGCTTTCGTCGGCACTCAGCCAGCGGCAGGTCCATCGGGGCGTCGAGCGCGGCCAGCGCCGCCCATTGGCCCACCTGCGGCGCACAGACGAAGGTGTATTGCTGCAGCATGGTGCAGGCATCCACGACAGGCTTCGGCCCGTGCACCCAGCCGACGCGCCAGCCTGTCATGGCGTGCGACTTCGAGAAGCCGTCGATCACGACCACCGACTCGGAGTGCAGGGCAGGGGAGGCGAAGGGCGCGTCATAGCAGTAGGAACGGTAGAGTTCGTCGCTGATCAGCGTGACACCGCGCGACTCCGCCAGCGTCGCCAGGCCGCGCACCGTGTCCGCGTCGACGACCACGCCTGTGGGATTGGCCGGCGTGTTGAGCAGGATCGCGCGTGTGGCGGAAGTCATGGCCGCCGCGACCCGATCGACGTCGATCCGGAATGTGGGCGAGGTGTCGATCACCACGCACCGTCCGCCCAGAAACTCCACCAGCGGTCGATACATGACGAACGCCGGTTCGAAGATGATCACCTCGTCGCCGGGATCGATCAGGGCCATGAGCACCAGCGCCAGCGCACCGCTCGAACCGCTCGTTACACACAGGCTGCGGTCCGGCTGGCCCAGCTCTCCGCGAACCTGTTCCTCCAGGCGTTCGCGGAGCGGGGCGATGCCCTGTGTGGGCGTGTAGCCGTTCCGACCGGCATCGATGGCCGCCTTCGCGGCCTCGCGCGCGACCGGCGGCATCTCGAAGTCGGGCTGGCCGATCGAGAGGTTGATGGGGTCCTGGAGTTTCGCCGCGAGGTCGAAGACCTTGCGGATGCCGGACGAGTCGAATGCACCCGCCCGTTTCGAGATCATGCCGCCTCTGGATGAACCGTATGTTGGCGGTGAATTCAAGGCCGCTCAGCCCGCTTTCTTGAAGATCGCGTCCAGCCGCTCGCCGAGTTTCTCGCCCCGGGCATCGAGCGTGATCACCTTCCCGTCGCGGCCGATCAGGACCACCGTCGGAATGCCGCTGATGCCATAGAACGTGGCGAGGGGATGCTGCCAGCCGTCTCCCTTCGGTTCTTCGAACAGGATCGGCCACGGCAGCTTCTGCTCGTCGACGAACTTTTCGAGCGCCTCACGCTCCTGATCGAGGCTGATGCCAACCACTTCGAAGCCATCCTTGTGATACTTCTCGTACTGCTCGAGCACGTTGGGGATCTCGGCCACGCACGGTCCGCACCAGGTGGCCCAGAAGTCGACGAGCACGACCTTGCCGGCCAGCGTCTTCTGGTCGAACGGCTTCCCGTTCAGAAGGGTGCCGCTGATTTCCATCGGATTGCCGGGGAGCGAAAGGCGGCGGAGCGTGCCGGCGAAGCTTTCGCCCATCTTTTGAATCTGCTCGTTGGAACTCTTTGCCATGGCCGGCCCGAAGTTCCGGTAGGCCGCCGCGGCCACCGCCTCACCGCCGGGCATGTGTTCGAAGGCACCGGCCAACTGCATGGCCAGGCCGGCAGTCTGGATGTCGTCCGGATCGGCCGCGAGCATCGCCGCCGCTTTCGCTACCAGTCCCTCTGCGGCCTTCGCATCACCGGTGGACAGAATCTGCTGTGCCTCGCTCACGAGCACCAGTCGCTGGGCCTCCCGCGCCAGATCCTTCGACGGGCTGTTGATCAGGGTTGCCGCATAAGTCGCCATGTCGGCGGCGGCCTTCTCGTCGCCAAACCTACCGAGCATCATCAGGCTCTCGAGCTTCATCTTCGCCGCGGGATCGTGCAGCGGATCGGCGGCCTTGACCTGAGCGAGGATCTTGTCGGCAGCTTGAAGCGAGACGGCGGCCACATCCCGCATGTAGGTCATCATCTCCTTCCGCGACGCCGGCCGGACATTCGCCTGCTTGAGGCCGGCGATGAACTGCATCAGTTCTTCCGGCGTGCCCTCCGGCAGCGGCGGCACCTTCGGCATCCCCTCGTTTGCCCGCGCCGCAGCTCCTGGCGGCTCCGCGACGGCGCCGGGCTGACGAGCCATCAGCAGGGTCGTCGAACCTATCAGCAGCCCTGCGGCAAGCGTGAACAGCAGAAGGGAGGGCGCGGAGAAGAACCTGGAACGCGAGGGGAGCATGAGTGCCTCAGCAAAACGACGAGGGGGGTCGAAGCCACTGCCCCAGATCGTAACGCTCTTTTCCGAGGACGGCTACCGCACAACGGTACGAAACCGCACGAAACCGCCTTCGCCCGGCTTGAAGGTGTGCTGGAACTGCCACTTCAGCACGACCGAGCCGTCGTCGCCCGTGTCGGTGACGAACTCGGCCGGCTGGTTGGCCGCGGCGGAACCGGGCACGAACTCGAGCCGGCCGGGGAGGGCATCGACGAGCACGATGTCGGTGAGCGCGCGGTCGCCCGAGTTGTACAGATAGATCGTGAAGTCGAGTTCCTCCCCGACCCGGGCGGTGTCGCTGCCGGCACGCTTGCAGAGCGTGAGCTCGGCTCGGCCAGGGGATTCCAGACGGAGCGTGGCCGTCCCGCGATCCGCGGCCACCACCTCGGCCTGCTGCCTGCCCACCATCACCATCGCGGCCCGGGCGCAGGTCCATGCCAGGGGCACGTCGAAGCCGACCATCATCCGCGGCGTCTGCACGAGTTCGGCCCGCTCCAGCTGCTCGTCGCGAACGTCCTCGACGGGCTGCACGAGGCTGCCCGATTCATGAATCGGATCGCCCTGGTCCACCGCCAGCGGCCCGAGCCGTTCCTCGAGGGCCATGCCGGGCAAGGCCTTCCTCGCGGCCTCTGGGGCCAGCGCCTGGGTGCTCCTGCATACGGGCTGGAGATCGATCTTCGCCTCGGTGGCGATGTCGTTGGCGAGTCCGCGCGGGCCGATCGGGCGGGCGTCTTCATGGGGCCGCGTCACCTGTCGCACCGAGCCGAACCGCGGCGCGTAGACGCAGGCGCAGTTCGACGCAGTGACGTGGACATCGCACGAGTCGGGGCCGTCGTCATCCGCCCTGTAGCGGGCCACCGTGTCGCCCGAGGTGAGATTTTTGAGGCCGAAGCGGGCCACCGGCATGGCCGGTGCGCGGGCATCACCACCGTCGCAGACGAGGCACGGGCCAACCATCGGCACCGGCTGTGCCAGCGGCATGCACACGCTCTGATCGCATGCCTGGCACGAGGCGGGTTCTTTGCATCCGCCCGCTCCGCACGCACCATGGCATCGGGCCAGCGGATGCCGGCGGGGCAGGGGAGCGCACGGCGCCTCGCAGCCGACCTGCACGACGGCAGACGTTTGTGCGACAGACGGAGCAGGCTCGCGGGCCGAGTCCTCCGCTCCCTGCGGTGCCACCGCGACGGCTGCCAAAGGCAGCACGAGGGGCTGCGTGATCGACCGGCACGACGCCAGGATCACCGCCGCCGTGGCGATGACGAGCAGGCGCGGCCAACGCCACGGGCTGCGGTCGACGTGCTGATCGTGGTCGATCATGGGGCACTCCCCGGCGAGGATGCATCGGCGAAGTCGGCTGGCAGGCGGTTTCCGATGATCACCTCAGCGACGGGGTCGCCGAGCGTGGTCGCCACGTCGAGGCAGTCGTCCCCAGGGTGGACATCGAACCAGCCCTCGGGCACCACGTCGGGGAGATCGGGGTCG
>JBIIOL010000316.1:0-4688 GCA_044336965.1 Pirellulales bacterium
AACCGGGACAGGGTCAACCGGGACAGGGTCAGCCGGGACAGGGTCAACCGGGACAGGGTCAACCGGGACAGGGTCAACCGGGACAGGGTCAACCGGGACAGGGTCAACCGGGACAGGGTCAACCGGGACAGGGTCAACCGGGACAGGGTGACGCGGCGGGTTCGAACGCCAAGGAACCCGGTCAGTCAAAAAATGGTCAGCCCTCGGAAGGCCCCGCAGGCGAAGGTATGTCGCAGGCTCAGGGCGACCCCAGGCAAGAGGGCGAAGCTGGCGGCAAGCCGGGTGGCCAGCAGGCGGCTGGGCCACCGCCAGACGGAGCGAGTCAGTCGAGCCCCGTGGGGGGAGGTGGTCGGTCCGAAGGTGCCGCGACACCGCTGCCGGGCGGTTTGGCCGCGCAGGGCACGGCGCCCTCACGTGAAACGGAATGGGGGGCACAAGAATTGGAAAACGCCCGCAACGCGACCGACCTCGCACTCGAGCACCTTCGCAACACGGTGGACTCGGGCCGTAGCGATGTCCTCGATGACCTTGGCTGGACCCGCGATCAGGCTCGCGCGTTTCTCGAACGGTGGGAGGCGATGCGACGGCAGTCGGAAAGCCCCGACGTGCAGAAGAGTGGAGAGTTCGAACGGGTGCTCCGCAGCCTGGGCCTGCGGCCGGCGGGCGCGCAGAACTCCCGCGACGTTCCCGCCGATGCGAAGGGCGGACAGGCCGAGGGTCGCCGCAGCCGGCCGCCGAGCGACTATCGTGAACGGTTCAAGGCGTTCCTTCAGGGCACCAGCGGCGAACAGGGTACCAGCGACAAAAAGGGTGACAGTTCCAAGCAGGATGACAGGGCCGAATGACGCAGACGAGCCAGACAAGCCAGCTCTTCGAAGGCCCTCGTTACCTCGCGGCATTCGGACCGAAGCGGGTGCCGCATTGCTTCACCGACGTGCTCATTCTCGGCGGAGGTCTGGCTGGGCTGCGAGCGGCGCTGGCCGTCGATCCGCGGCTTTCCGTGACGGTGGTCACGAAGGACGACCTGCAGAGTTCGTCGAGCCAGTGGGCGCAGGGTGGAATCGCCAGCGTCGTTGATCCGGAGGATCGCTTCGACAACCACGTTGCGGACACGCTCACAGCCGGTGGCGGGCTCTGTCACGAAGACGTGGTCGATTCCGTCGTCCGCGAGGCGCCGGCTCGGATCGCCGAACTGATCGCCTGGGGCACGCGGTTCGATTCACATAATGGCAGCCTGGAACTGGGGCGCGAGGGAGGCCACAGCCACCATCGCATCGTGCACGCCCTGGGCGACGCCACGGGCCGTGAGGTGATGCGGGCGGTGATCGAGCGAGCGAGGGAACTCGAGAATCTCGAGGTCTGGCCCGAGACCTTCACGGTCGATCTGGTCACCCACGAAGGGGCGTGTCGCGGGGCGCTCGTCTGGAATCCCGCGCATGGCAAGACGCTCGTCTGGGCCCGGCGCACGATCCTCGCCACGGGGGGCGCCGGGCAACTCTATCGCGAATCGACCAATCCGCCCGGCGCCAGCGGCGATGGTATGGCGCTGGCCTGGCGGGCCGGTGCAGAGCTGCGCGACATGGAGTTCATGCAGTTTCATCCGACGGTGCTCTACATCGCCGGCGGTGCCCGCAGCCTGATCACCGAGGCCGTTCGAGGCGCGGGCGCGTGGCTGGTCGATCGCGACGGCCGGCGGTTCATGCCCGACTTCGACCAGCGGGCGGAGCTTGCACCGCGGGACGTCGTCGCCAGAGCGATCACGGTCGTCATGCACCGCACGCATCAGGCCAACGTCTTCCTCGATCTCTCCCACCTCGATCCGGCGATGGTGCGGCGGCGGTTTCCCGGCATGGCCGAGATCTGCGGGAAGTTTGGGCTCGATCTGACGCGGGATCGGATCCCGGTGCGGCCCGGTGCCCACTACATGATCGGCGGCGTGACCGTCGACGCCCACGGTCGCACGACCATTCCCGGCTTGTTCGCGGCTGGCGAAGTGACGTCCAGCGGCCTGCACGGCGCCAACCGGCTGGCGAGCAACAGCCTGCTCGAAGGCCTCGTCTACGGCGCCCGGGCGGGCGAGACGGCCAGCGTGGAGATTCTTGGCGAGGACGGCGACGGGCACGAGTTTCGGGTGCCGGCCATCGGAAATCCGCGGGCCGTCGATGGCACTGGCACTGGGGCGGTGACGGAGAACAACGGCGTCCTCGACCTCGCCGACATCCGCAATTCGCTGCGGGCGCTGATGTGGCGGCACGTCGGCGTGGAACGCGAGGGAGGCTCCCTCGCGGAGGCGCTCGAAACGGTCGAGGGCTGGTGTCGCTACGTGTTGCCACGCCAGTTTGCCGAGCCGCAGGGCTGGCAGTTACAGAACATGCTGGAGGTGTCGCGGCTGATGATCCGAGGGGCGATCGAGCGGCGCGAGACCCGCGGCGTCCACTTCCGCAACGATTTCCCAGACACGATCGCCGAGGGGCGTGCACACATTGGCTGGCAGCGCGGCCGGCCGCAGCCGCTGGCCTTGCCCCTCGAGGCCGCGGCGGGTGCCGCTGGGGCATGCTGAGAAGATCGCAGCGAGCCGACGCGCTGGGTTCCTTCCTGGGTAGGCGGGGTTACTCTGGGTTACTTCCCGGCCGGCCTGCTGGCGAACTGTTGGGCGGCCGCCTCATGGATAAATCCTGTCCCATTTGCTGCCTGCCAGAGTAGCATCGCGGTCGCGACCTGAACCTTCCGGAACAGTCCGCGATGTTTCTGCAGATGCCTCGGCAGGCGTCGCAGCAGGCTGATGTGGAAATTCATGTCTTGGGCCATGTTCCCTGAGCCCCGCCGCCGTCGCTTGGTCTGGTAGACATAGGCACCGCGACCGTAGCGATAGTGCAGTCCGAGAAACTGTCGCAGAGTCTGGGCGTGGCGATGTTCGATCGCGGCTGCTGGCGTGAGCCGCAGCGGCCGACCGCTGGCCCGCCAGCGGTCGCAGAAGTCGCGATCCTCGGCGCCCGCGCGGGGAAACGAGGTGTCGAAGCCGCCGAGTTCGGAGTAGGCAGCGCGGCTGCAGAGGATGTTGTTGCTCGTCAGAAAGTAGGCGGATGCCTCGTCGGCGTTGAAGTGTTCGTAGACCAGGTCGATGATCATCTGGCTGGTCGTGGCGAAGACGTCGTCCGTGAGACCATTGAACGTGATGCCCCCCACGAGCGCGTCGGGGCACTGCCGGTGGGCGGTAGCGAGCGACTCGAGCCACGCTGGTGTAGGCAGGCAGTCATCGTCGGTGAGGGCGATGAGTTCCCCGCGGGCTTCGGCGACGCCGCGGTTGCGGGCGGCCGACGGCCCGGCGTTCTGTTGGCGGATGATGCGGATGGTGGGGCCGTTCAGAGCGGTGTCTGCGGGTGGCACAACCGGCTGGGGGCTGCCGTCGTCGACCACGACAATCTCGAAGGCGTCGACTGGCATCGTCTGGCGGGCGAGCGCAGCGAGGCAGTCGCGCAGCCGCTCGGGGCGGGCGTAGGTAGGGATCACGATGCTGACGAGGGGAGTGGTCATCGTGGTGCGGTTGTCGACCATCATACATTGCCGCGAGTGTGCTCCTGAGTCGCCGGCAATCGCGCGGTAGTGATTCGCCGGTCGCCGTATGATGGTGGTTCCGAGGGGTGGCCAACTCCAGCGCCGCCCGCATTCCACACGACGGAGGTCTTCCGCATGAAGATCACGAAGCTTACGACCTACATTGTTCCGCCCCGCTGGTGTTTCCTGAAGATCGAGACCGATGAAGGCATCGCCGGCTGGGGTGAGCCCGTGCTCGAAGGCCGCGCCCATACCGTGGCGGTGGCGGTCGATGAACTCGCCGACTATCTTGTCGGCAAGGACCCGCGAAACATCGAAGACCACTGGACGGTGCTCTACCGCGGCGGGTTCTACCGTGGCGGCGGGATCCACATGAGCGCACTGGCCGGCATCGATCAGGCCCTCTGGGACATCAAGGGCAAGTCGCTCGGCGTGCCGGTGCACGCGCTCCTCGGAGGGCAGGTTCGCGACCGGATCCGTGTCTACTCCTGGATCGGCGGCGACCGGCCGGCCGAGACCGCTGCCCAGGCGCAGGAACGGGCCCGGCTCGGCTTCACCGCCATCAAGATGAACGCCTGCGAGGAGCTGCAGTTCATCGACACCTACGACAAGGTCGACCGTGCGATTGCCAACGTCGCCGCCATCCGCGATGCGGTCGGCCCGCACTTCGGCATCGGCGTCGACTTCCACGGCCGGGTGCACAAGCCGATGGCCAAGGTGCTCGTGAAGGAGTTGGAGCCCTATCGGCTCATGTTCATCGAGGAGCCCGTGCTGAGCGAACACTCCGAGTCGCTCAAGGAGATCGCGATGATGGCGAACACGCCGATCGCGCTCGGCGAGCGGCTTTACTCGCGGTGGGATTTCAAGAAGATTCTGCAGGATGGCTATGTCGACATCCTGCAACCCGATCCATCCCATGCCGGCGGCATCACCGAGACGAGGAAGATCGCAAACATGGCCGAGGCCTACGACGTGGCCATCGCGCTGCACTGCCCGCTCGGCCCGATCGCGCTGGCCGTCAACCTGCAGCTCGATGCCAACTGCTACAACGCCTTCATCCAGGAGCAGAGTCTGGGGATCCACTACAACCAGGGCAACGACCTGCTCGACTACATCAAGAACCCCGAGGTCTT
>JBIIOL010000022.1:0-15432 GCA_044336965.1 Pirellulales bacterium
CGGCGACGATCGACTCCGCGCACCGCACCGTCGCGCTCGATCTCGCGCCGTGACGCTGACGGCCGTGGCTGCTCGGCCGCCGCGACCGTCAGCGGCTTGATGATCGTCACGATAATTATGACGTGACGCGATTCCACTTCTGAATAGTGTTGTGGCATCCCGATCATCGGCGTTTCGATGATCGACCTACAAGAGGTCTCTTTATGACTCGTCTCGCTTCGCATCTCATCGTGGCGCTCATCGCCGGCTTCACCACCGCGGGCCTCGCCGCCCCGCGGCCGGCCTCGGCCCTCGACTATGCCTACATCACAGCCGAGCCGCAGAAGGCCGGCTGGCCGCTGTCGGCCGAGGAAGAAGCCTACGTGCTCAAGCCGGAGTACGAGCGACGCCCCGGCTCCGAAATCACGCAGCACAAGCCGGAACTCTGGCCCGTGGTACCGTCGGCCGGCTTCTGGAGCGGCCGCACCTGGCTCGATACCCACGCGAAACTGGTCAAGGTGGCCGAGGCCCATAAGGGACCGATCGACGTGCTGCTCGTCGGCGACTCGATCACGATGCAGTGGGGCGCGGCCTGGCAGAAGCATTTCGGAACACTGAAGACCGTCAACATCGGCATCGGTGGCGATAAGACGCAGAATGTGCTCTGGCGGCTCGACCACGGCGGCGTCGAGGGCCTCGAGCCGAAGCTGTGCGTGCTCATGATCGGCAACAACAACTGCTTCTTTACTCCCGAGACGGGGATCGAGCCGGCGGCCAAGGGGATCAAGGCCTGTGCCGACAACCTGCGGGAAAAGTTCCCCACGGCCCCGGTGGTCGTCGTGAAGGTGCTTCCGGCCCATGCCCCTGGCAACGCCTTCTACGAGGACATCAAGAAGATCAACGCCGCCCTCGACGGACTGAAGCTCGACGCCGATCCGATGGTGCACCTCCTCGACCTAACGGCCGACTTCGTGAACGCCGACGGCACGCTCAAGAAGAATCTCTTCTCCCCTGACGCCATCCACCTCACGCAGGAGGGTGGCTACGAACTGTACGCCGCGAAGCTCAAGCCGCTGGTAGAAAAGCTCCTCGGCTCTCAGGCTCCCTGACGCCACGACCCCTCCATCTCAAAGAGGGGTCATCGCTCAACGGCTCGCTTTCTACTAGGCTGTGGCAAATGCCGGCCGTCTCGTGCGACAGCGTCGACGCCGGCCCGGAAAACCCGGAACTCGGATCACGGTTGCACCGCCAACCCGCGTCATGCCCCTCCCTCGCCACGTCCGCACGGTCTTTGCCGTCTGCTTCTGGGCGTATGGGCTCTTCCTCCTGATCGCCACGCATGCGCCCGCCGACGAAGTGCAGTTCATCGTGCGGGCCGCCGACTACGGCCTGCTCGATCCCGACAAGCTCCTGCACATGGCGGCCTACGGGGTGCTCGGCCTGCTCGCGGCCCTCGCCTATGGCGGCCGGTGGCAGACCACGTTGTCCGCTGCGATCGCGCTCTTTGTCCTGCTCGCCGTCTGGGGCTTCGTGGACGAGTTAACGCAGCCGCTCTTCGGTCGGTTGGCCGATGTGAGCGACTGGGTCTGCGATCTCGTCGGCGGCGGGATTGGACTGGCGGCTGGGTTCGCAGCGTCCCGCTGGCTTGCCGCATCCGGCTGGCTCGCGAGGGACTAGCCGGCTTAGAGCGCGTCTTCGGTCCGTAGCGTGACTTCGATCAGCCGCTCGAGCGCCTGCGCAGGGGATTCGTGCGGGAAGTTACTGAGCACAACTTCCTTGGCATAGAGCTTGCCGATGTACCGGCGATGCTTGCCGACCGAGGACTTGCTGGCCAGGAAATCGCGGTGGGCCGAATTGATGATGATCTCGTTGGCCTTGCCGTCATACCGCGATCGCCACGGCTGGCCGTGCTCCGGCTCCAGGCGATAGGACGGCAGGCCGCGGCTTCCCGGCCCGGTGCCATCGGCCGCCTCATCGTCGAGGAATTTCACGGTCACCCGATCCGAGATTTCCTGAGCCTGTATCTGTTCAGATGCTGAGGCATCGCCAGAGACGGCCCCCCAGGCAGCGACAGCGGCACGGGCTCCGGCAGCCTGCGCACCGCCAGTCTCCCGCACGACCACCTCGACTGTCACCACGCCGATCGCATCGGCTGCGACCCGACAGCTCGCCTCGTCTGCACCCTCAAGCTGGTCTGCATTCTCGAGCCGGCCCTCTCCCTCGACGATACGCCACGCATACTGCACTCCATCGGTGATCGCCATGCCGAGCGCGTCGCGGGCAGTCGCCGTCAGCTGACACACGCCCCCCGGCGACCGCCGCGGATGCCGTGGCGCTATCCGCACGCTGTGCAGCGGTCCGGGATCGAGCGGCAGGAGTGGCTGGGCGGCCGAGGAGGCTTGGCCGGCCGCGCGAATGGAGTCGGCCGGATCGCCAGGCAACGACTCACCGTGGCTGCCGGGGCGATTGCCCGGTGCCGGGCTTGCAGCGGGGATGTCAAAAAAGATGTAGTCGGCCGAGGGCAGGTCGGAGAGCGCACTCACAAACGCCTTGTGCACCTGCTTGAGGATCTGCCGGCTGGCCCGGTCGGTCTCCGCCTGCTCCCGCTGCTCAAGCGCCGCTTGAATCTCCGGCTCAAGCGCCGTGGCGGCCGCGACAAACGCGTCAAACGCCTCGTCGGCAATGATCCCTGAACGGGTGCCGGGGGCGAGCAAGAGCGGATCGAAGTCGAGCAGGCCCTCGAGCCGGCCGTCGTTCCAGGGCGCATGCTGGAAGGGGAGCAACTCGCAGACATCCCTGAGCACCCGCGTGCCGTCCTTGCACAGCGCGATCGCCGCATCCGGCTGGCTCGATTCGCACCGCATATAAAGCTCCACGTGCACGTCGCCAAGCGGGGTCTCGCACCGCCGCGGAATCTCCAGCCGCTCGCCGTCGAACTCCCGCGGCGTCACGATCTGCTCGCTCCGCGACACGCGGTCGACCACCTCGATCTTGACGCCGGTGTTACGGATCCGGTCGCGGAGTTCGGCCGAGAGATAGCGGGCCACCTTCTCGCCGGTCACGAGCTTCTTCGTGGCCTCGATCAGCGGACCGACGATCACCCGCGTGCCGCCGGTGGGCAACTGGCCGCGGACCGGACGGATCGTGTAGGTGCGGCCGCCCCGCGTCAGCTCCAGTTCGTGGAGCACGCCCGCCGGACCTCCGGCGATCATCCGAAGTTCGCTGCCGAGGCTCCAGAAGCTGAGCAGGCCGATGCCGAATTCACCATGCACACCCTGGCGGTGCTGAGCGTCGAGGTGCCGCTTCATCGAGTCGCACAGGTGGGTGGCGATCCGGAGGAAGTCGGGGTTGCCATCCTCGTCGGGGGCGACGCCCCGGCCGTTGTCGACAACCTCCAGATAGACGTCGCCTTTGTGCCGCCGGCGGAGGATGTGGACATGCGTGGCGCCGGCATCGATTGCGTTTTCGGTGAGTTCACAGATCGCCTTGAGCGGGTGGGTCTGCGAATGCGCGATAATGTTGATCGCGTTCCACTGGTCGCCTATCTGCAGCGTGCCGGTGGTGGTCTGCGGTTTGGCCGCGGAAGAGCGGGGCATGGGCGGGCACGTCACAAAAGGATGCGGAAGGCAAATGATGGGAAGGCCGGCGTTTGAGTCCGCGCATCCTCGCCACCGACAGCCGGCTTCGCAAGGGCCACGCTCACTCGCAGTTGCCACAGGTGCCCTTGAGCAGCACCTCGGTCACCGCGGGAATCCCCTGACGCTTGCCGGCACCTGGCGCCGATTTTTTCACCGACTTCGTTCCCGAGGTACCGCCCTCAGCAGCAGCCGGCTTCTTCGCCCCGGGCCGCTGGGTGATCGCGACATTCACGTCATCCAGACACGACACCTCGCCACAGCTCGTGCAGACGAAATGCGGATGATCCCCGCCGTGGCCATGGCCATCGCCACCTTCGTGTCGCTTCGCCTCGAACCGCCAGACATGGTCTCCCAGGTCGACCCGCGTCACGAACTTCGCCTCGGTGAGTTCGGTGAGATTGCGGTAGATCGTCGCCCGGTCGAAGCCGCGATGGTCGAGCGTCGCCGACACCTCCGCGTGCGTCTGGGGCCCCGTCGCGGTGAGCATGTGCTCGAGCACCGCCAGCCGGGCCGTGGTGCACCGAAGCCCCGCCCCGCGGACGAGGCTCTTCAGCGCGTCGATCGATCCGGCTTCTGGTTTGCTCACGTCCCTATTCTAACCCTGCCCAAGCGGCTACACCACGGCCGCCGCCGCCAACTGCTCCACGATCGCCGCCATAAACGCCGGCAGGTCGGCCGGTTTGCGGCTGGAGACAAAGTGGCGATCGACCACCACCGGCGCATCCTCCCAGATCGCACCGGCATTCATGAGGTCGTCCTTGATGCCTGGGCTGCCGGTCACCCGCACACCCCGATACACGCCCGCCGAAATCGGAATCCAGCCACCATGGCAGATCGCCGCCACCAGCTTGCCGTGGGCGGCACATTCCCGCACGAGATCGAGCACCTTGTCGTCACGGCGGAGCTTGTCGGGCATCCAGCCGCCGGGGAGCACGATCCCCTGAAAGTCGCTCGCCTCCATGTCGCCGATCGCCGCGTCGCTGGTGCATGGATACCCGTGTTTTCCCAGATACGTGCGGCCCTGCATCGCTCCGGCCACGGTGACATGGGCCCCCGCCTCCTCGAGGCGGAGCTTCGGGTACCAGAGTTCCAGATCCTCGTACTCGTCACCGACGACCGCGAGAATGCGAACGCCGACAAGCGTCCGCTGGGCACCGTTGCGTAGGGTCATGATGGAATCTCCGAAGGGGGCCGGGGAAGGGGTCAGGATGGAAAACCCGTGCCAGGCGAAGTCTAGCGGGAGCACGGGTTCCCGCGGCGTCCCGGCCCGTGTGATCAGTGTCTTCCTGCCGCTATTGTCGCGGGCGGGAGGTGTCCCATCCCGCCATCACACAACCACCCCCACCGTGGGTGGTTCTCGCTATTTTTCTGGCGGCATTCAGGACCCCTCAAAAGCCCCTTTTTAAGGGGCATTCGCACCAACCAAAAAAAGCCGCTTGACGCCCAAACCTCCAACGCTACATTCACCCCCCGGCCCACAGGAAGTGGTCACCACCGTTTCTACCACTACATCTTGCGATAGCATGCAGAAGGAACTGCTTTCTCGTCGTCGCGATCCCCGTCCGGTAAGCCGAGGCCGGCCTACCGGTTGATTGGTTCAGAACAGCAGCATCGCTGGCCGATACTGGCTGGCATGTTGTCTATACGGAAGTATACTACCGCTATCGTCCCTTTTCCCCGTCAGGAGCTCTCAGCCCATGGCCGCATACGACGCCTCCGCCACGCTCTCCGGTTCTACCCAAGCCACCGGACAGCTTCCGCCCGACCAATCGCATGCGGACGGCCGGCGGCGGGAGGGTCTCGCGCCCCTGACGATGCCCGCGACCTTCTGCCCCCTCGACGCTGAAAGCCCGTTCGACACCACCGAATGGGAGCTGCGCACGGCCGCCATCAAGGGCGAGGACGGCAAGGTGCTCTTCGAGCAGCCGGCGTGCGAGATCCCGGCGGCCTGGAGCCAACTGGCGACCAACGTCGTGGTGAGCAAGTATTTCTACGGCGAAATCCACACCCCCGAGCGCGAGCACTCGGTGAAACAGCTCGTGCACCGCGTGGCCCGCACGATCGCCGACTGGGGCATCGCCGACGGCTACTTCAAGACCAAACAAGACGGCGAGAACTTCTACCGCGACCTCTCCTGGCTCTGCGTGCACCAGCACGGTGCCTTCAATTCGCCCGTCTGGTTCAACGTGGGTCTGTTTCATCAGTACGGCGTGAAGGGCGCACCCTGCAACTGGCGGTGGGACGAGGCCAAACGCGATGTCGTGATGCCCGACAACCCCTACGAATATCCTCAGGGCAGTGCCTGCTTCATCCAGAGCGTCAAGGACAACATGGAAGACATCATGGAGCTCGCGCGGAGCGAGGCCATGCTCTTCAAGTTCGGCTCCGGCACCGGCACCGACCTCTCCACGCTCCGCAGCCAGCGGGAGAAGCTCGCCGGCGGTGGCAAGCCCTCCGGCCCGCTCTCCTTCATGCGGGTCTACGACCAGGTAGCCGCGGTGGTGAAGAGCGGCGGCAAGACGCGTCGGGCCGCCAAGATGCAGTCGCTGAAGGTGACTCATCCCGACATCATGGAATTCATCGAGTGCAAGTCGAAGGAGGAGAACAAGGCCCGCGTGCTGATCGAGAAGGGGGGCTACGACTCCAACTTCAACGGCGAAGCCTACAGCTCGATCCTCTTCCAGAACGCCAACCTCTCCGTGCGGCTCACCGACGACTTCATGGAGGCGGCCGATCGCGACGACACCTGGACCACCCGCTGGGTGACCGACCCGTCGAAGGCCGGCCCGAGCTTCAAGGCCCGCGACGTGATGAAGCGGATGAGCGAATGCGCCTGGCAGTGCGGCGATCCCGGCGTGCAGTACGACACGACGATCAACCGCTGGCACACCTGCCCCAACTCGGGCCGGATCAACGCCAGCAACCCGTGCTCCGAATACATGTTCTTGGACGACACGGCCTGCAATCTCGCCAGCATCAATCTGATGAAGTTCCGCAAGCCCGACGGGATGTTCGACGTCGAGCGGTTTGCCGCGGCCTGCCGGATCTTCTTTGTCGCCCAGGAGATTCTGGTCGACCATGCCAGCTACCCGACCGCCCGGATCGCCCGGAACAGCCACATGTTCCGGCCGCTGGGCCTCGGCTACTCGAACATCGGCAGTCTGCTGATGGCCGATGGCCTGGCCTACGACAGCGATGCCGGTCGCGGACTCTGTGGGGCGATCACGGCAATCCTGCACGGATCGGCCAACCGCACGAGCGCTGAACTCGCCGCCGCGGTCGGCCCCTTCGAGGGCTTCGCCGCCAACCGAGAGCCGATGCTGAACGTGATGCAGATGCACCGCACGGCCGTCGACAAGATCCATCCCTCCTGCCCGAAGTATCTCCACGATGCCGCCCGGAAGATCTGGGACGAGGTGCTGGCCGGCGGGCGGAGCCACGGCTACCGCAACGCCCAGGCGACCGTGCTGGCCCCGACCGGCACGATCTCGTTCCTGATGGATTGCGACACCACCGGTGTCGAGCCCGACATCGCGCTTGTGAAATACAAGCAGCTGGCCGGCGGCGGCATGCTCAAGATCGTCAATCAAACAGTGCCGCTGGCGCTTCGCACGCTCGGCTACGATGGTCCGGCAGTCGAGGCCATCCTGTCGTTCGTCGACAAGAACGACACGATTGAAGGTGCACCGGGGCTCAAGGAGCAGCACTTGTCGGTGTTTGACTGTGCGTTCAAGCCGCGGCTGGGCGTTCGCAGCATCGCGTGGGAGGCGCATGTGAAGATGATGGCGGCGGCACAGCCGTTCATCTCGGGCGCCATCTCCAAGACGGTGAACATGCCGCGTGAGACGACGCCGGCCGACATCGCCGGCGCCTACATGGAGGGCTGGCGGCAGGGACTCAAGGCCCTGGCGATCTACCGTGACGGGTCCAAGGAGAGCCAGCCACTCAACACGAGCTCGGAGTCCGACAAAGCGGCCGACAAGAACGCCGCGAAGGCGACTCCCTCGCCGCGGCGTGAACGGCTGCCCGACACGCGGCGGAGCGTCACCCACAAGTTCAACGTGGGCGGCCACGAGGGCTACATCACGGTCGGCCTCTACGACGATGGCCGACCGGGTGAACTCTTCATCACGATGGCGAAGGAGGGCAGCACGATCGGCGGCCTGATGGACGCCTTCGGCACGGCGGTCTCGATGAGCCTGCAGTACGGCGTACCGCTGGAGGTGTATGTGAAGAAATTCTCGCACACCCGCTTCGAGCCGTGGGGCTACACGAAGAACCCCGACATCCCGGTGGCCAAGAGCCTGGTCGACTACCTCTTCCGCTGGATGGGCACGGAGTTCATCGCCGGCTATCGGGAAGCCAACCGGCCGGGCGGCGGGTATGCCGCTGCTGGGAGTGAAGAAACCTCCTCGGGCGACGAAACGGAAACAGAGCGCAAGCCCGCCGCCACGACGGCGCGCGGGCTGGCCGATGGGCAAGGAAAAGCCCGCACCAATGGCGAGACGACCAGCAGTCGGGGCAAGCACCCGGCCGGCACCAACGGGCACGCCACGGCGACCGTGAAGCCGGCCATCGTGGCCGACAAGAACGCGGCGCTCCTCGAGCGGGCGGGATTGAAGATGGCGGTCGATCCGACCGCCAGTTCAGCCGACCGGCAGAGCCAGTTTGCCAAGTTCCAGATCGACGCCCCGGCGTGCGACGGCTGCGGATCGATCACGGTCCGCAACGGCAACTGCTACCTCTGCCACAACTGTGGCAACAGCATGGGGTGTTCGTGAGTTGATGCGAAACCTAAGAACGATTGGAACGACTGGAACGGCTGGAGGGTGGTGCCAGAATTCGTCTGCAGGACGGGACGCCGTCAGGACGAAGCTAAGGGTACTGACATTCGACCTGTTTCCGCGTCCCGTCGGAGGTGCCAAACCCAACGCGTAGGTCCGGATCCTCGAAAAGCACGTACCCGCCGGCAGCGATGCCGCCGAAGTGCGGCCGATCCGCACCTGTTTCGCAATGATCTACCCCGTTTCGCAGGCGGACAACAGGTTCGATCCACCGGAAGGCCGTGGCAGACATGATCTGCCGCGGCCTTCCGCTTTTTCCTGATCGTGCGGGCTATGACGGCACGCAGGGTCGCCGCGGTTCGCCAGCCGTTTGCCCGGGACCTCGCGGGCAATTAGCATAAAGCCCGTAGACGCCGCCGCAGTGGTGGTATCTCTGGACTCTCCCTGCTCCTGCGCGTGAGGTGATGCGTGCGACGGTCGATGCACTCCCTGATCGTGGCCCTGCTGTGCCTGACCCTGTTTGTCGACTCGGCCAAGGCCTGCTGGTGGCTGCGTCAGCACCGCAGCCGAGCCCAGGTCTGCAGACCGGCGGCATGTGATTCCAGGCCTGCTGTGCCGTGCACCGTCGTTCTTGTCGAGCAGCAGTCCGACGACGCCGTGTTCGTGGACGACCATTCCGACTGCCTTTGCGGTTCGGAAACCGTGGAACATGCCGCCGTCGAGCATGCGGTTGACGAACACGCCGCAGTGAACGCGGTCGCTCCAGCCACGGACAGCGTGGTGGTGCACGGTCCGACCATGGTGGTCGATGCCGCCCCGGTACAGGCCGCCCCCAGCATGCCGGAACCGACATCGGTCGTGGCCCAGCCGATGCCCATTGCCGCCACCGGCTCTCCCGTGCTTCCGACGCCGGCACCTGCCGAGGAGCCGATCCCGACTCTGAAGCCTGCTATCGCCCCCTTGTCGCCCGTGGCACCGGCTTCGAACGAGCAACCGATGATCGAGACGCCGGCCAAGCCAACGGCAGAGGCCACGGAAGCCGCTGAGAAAACGGCGAAGAATGCGTCCGATTCCGAGACGGATGACACGGATGACATGGATGAGGCCGCCGCACCGATGCCGGTACCCGTGGAGGATCTGGCGGGTGGACCAACGCAAAAGCCCATGATGCCGGAACCGAAGGAACCCAATCTGTTCGATCTCTATGGTGACGAAGACACCGTCTCGCCCGACGAGGAGGCTCCCAGCGAGGAGGCTCCCACCGACGCCCCGGCCGAGAACGCTGGCGACGACGCCGATCAACCTGCCGATACCGATGATGCCACGACCGACGAGGCACCGGCCGACGAGGCGGAGATGACTGACGACGCAGCCGAGAGCACGGAACCAGAGGACTCGGCAGCGGAGAGCACCGACGGCGACGACGAGACTGCCGAAGAGGCTGCTCCCGCTGCAGAGCCGACTGAAGGCGCGACTGCCGAAGAGGCCGACGCAGCACCGGAGTCGGAGCCCGAGCAGGCGAAGGCCGATCCGGCCGCAGCGGCTCTCGCCGTGCCAAACGAGCCGATGCGGCGCTGGACCGACGCAACCGGCGCGCACCACACGCAGGGCTGGCTCGTCTCCCTGCGGAACGACAGGGTGAGGATCCTCAAGGTCAACGGCCGCCATGCGACCGTGTCGACGGAGTCGCTTTCGGCCGAAGACCGCGACTACGTGTCGGCGGTTGGCGCCCGGCTGGCGGCGGAGCGGCAGGGCACCAGCCCTGCCCCGTCCACCACGGCCGGTCTGTAGCTGACGCCCCAGGGTCCATCCCGCGATTCCCCGGCTCACGCCGGGGGTTTGTATGGGATGCACTCCATTTCCCAATACAAGCCCTGAGCGTGAGCGACGGGATCACGCAACACCGGCGATCGGTCCCTTACACTTCGTCGAGCACCGCCACCGTCTCGAAGGCCTTGCCTTCAAGCATCTCGAGCGACGCGCCGCCGCCGGTCGAGACATGGCTCACCCGGTCGGCGTAGCCGAGTTGCTCGACCGCCGCGGCCGAGTCGCCGCCGCCGATGATCGTAATCGCGCCTGCCGCGGTCGCCGCCGCCACGGCATCGGCCACGGCCTTCGTGCCCGCGTCGAAGGGGGGCATCTCAAACACGCCCATCGGCCCGTTCCAGACGACGGTGCCGGCCGAGCGAACGATCTCGGCATATTGCTTCGCTGTCTCCGGGCCGATGTCGAGCCCCTCGAAGCCGTCCGGAATCTCGCCGGCCTTCACGATCTTCTTGTTGGCAGCGGAGGAAAAATCGTCGGCACAGTGCGTGTCGACCGGCAGCACGAGTTTGCCTGCGGCCTTCGCGATCAGTTCCTTCGCCAGGTCGAGCTTGTCCTTCTCGACGAGCGACTTTCCGGTCTTGCCACCCTGCGCCAGCGAAAACGTGTAGGCCATCGCACCACCGATCAGCACGTGGTCGCAGATCGAGAGCAGGTTCGTGATCACGGCGATCTTGTCCGAGACCTTCTTGCCGCCGAGGATCGCCACGAACGGCCGCTTCGGCTTGGCGATCGCATCGGCAAGGTACTGGATCTCCTTCTCGACCAGGAAGCCGCTCACGGCCGCCTTGCCCAGGGCCTTCATCGCCACGGGCACCGCATGCATGCTCGCCTCGGTGCGGTGGCAGGTGCCGAAGGCGTCGTTGACGTAGGCGTCGGCCAGACCGGCGAGGCCATCCACATAGGCCGAGTCGTCCCCCTTCTTCTCCCCCTTATTGAACCGTACGTTCTCGAGCACGAGCACGCCGCCGGCCGGCAGAGCCTTGGCCTTGGCATGCGAGTCGGGGCCGCCAGTGTCACTGGCAAGCGCCACGGGCTTGCCCAAGAGTTCGCCGAGCCGCTTGGCGACGGGGGCGAGGGAAAACTCCGCCTCGAAGCCCTTGCCGGCTGGCCGGCCGAGATGCGACATGAGAATCGCCCGGCCGCCACGGTCGAGGATCGACTTGATCGTAGGGATCGCCATACGGATCCGCCGGTCGTCGGTGATCGCCCCGGCGTCATCCTGCGGGACATTGAAGTCGACGCGGACGAGAATGGTCTTGCCCTGGGGATCGATGCTGGCGACGGATTTCTTGGCCATGGTGGGAATGCTCCTGATCGGGTGTGGCTGGGTGTGTCGTGGGTGTCGGGAATCTCAAGCGGCCCCCGCCGGCTGTGGCCTGCGGAGCTGTATTCGACCCATACCCAGCCGACCGTGCAACCGGTGGTGATGAACGAGGAGAGAATCAGCGGCCGGATTACCGAGCCGCGGTCCGATCCGTCGACACGCTCACGCTGAAGTCGTCGACGACGGCAAAGGCTTGTGTACCCATGGATGGCTCCGCAAAGGTCTGCAGCTGCAGTCGCGGCCGCGGCGCGAGCTCGAACCTCCGCGCGGTCGCGATCTCGTTGCCGTTGACCATCACCGTGCAGACGGTGCCGCCATGCCGAGCGTGGCCCTGCGGCGTGTCGTCGATCGTGACCACCACCTGGAAGGGGCCGACCGCCGGCTCGCCCCGGGCAAACACGTAGCCCTGGCTGGCCGGCTCGCCGTCAACCCGGAACCCGACCTGCCAATCGGGCGAGATGAGCACGGCGCACGACGCGCTTGAGTCAAACGCACGTGGCAGTTTACCGTTGCCGTCGTCCAGCACCAGCGCCAGCCAGCGCTGTGATTCATTGGTGCCCTCCTCCGGCAGCGTCACCTTGAAGGAGATCGTGGACCGCCGGCCGGCGAGCGATGACCAATCGTGGTCGAGAACAGACCGTACAAACGGTTCCTTGCGTCCCGGCGGCGCCGCGATCGGGATCCAGACCGCCCCGTCGCGGACTTCGCTCACGTAGCCTTCGTCGTGGTCGATCCGTCGCAGAGGCTCCGACTCACCGCCACCAAAATGATCGATGACGAGCGGCTCCTGCGTCGGCACGGGCGCGGGTTCGGCTGCCACCAGCCGCGAGCCAAAGCCCTGCGTCATCCGCAGCGGAGCATCATGAGGGGCCCGCGTATGGCCGCTGGCGACATCAACCTCGCCATCGATCACGAACACGTCGGTCCGGCCGGTGGCATCGACGCCCACGGTGAACTCGGTGCCGAGGTCGATGATTTCACCCGATGGCGAGACGACGGTGAAACCGTGGGCCGACGGTGGCACATACGGCGTGATCCGGCCGCTCCGAAGGAAGATACGGTCGGCCGAGAGAATCTCGATCTCGGTCGGGGCATGGATCGCGACGATCGCACCCGAGAGAAACGTGACCTGGGCAGATCCTTCCGCCAGCCGCAGCGGGCCACTGGCGACATGGTTGCCCTGACCATCGAACGGCTCTCCCTCCCAGCGGGCATGGTCGTCGTCGGTGAGCGTGGCCACCTGCTCGCCGGCCGGCATGACCACGCGGATGACCTGCCGCGCCGGCTCACGCTGGCTCGACAGCCACGTGGGGAGCGCCACGATCACAAGTGCCGCAAGCAGCCCGGCAGCCACTGTCATCGGCATCGGCATGGGCATGGGCATGGGCATCGAAAACCAGCTGGCACGAACCGGCTCTGGTTCGCTCTGCACCACGCTGGCATCGCCACCAGCCAACTCCCAGGCGAGGATCGACTCGGCCCGCATAACGCTCCGGAATGCGTCGCGGGCCGCGGGGTCGGCGAGGAGCCGCCGCTCGAGGTCGGCCTGTCCATCGGCAGAGAGCACGCCATCCACGAGCGCGGAGGCCAGCCGCAGAACCTCGGCGCGGTCCGCGGAGTCAGCGGCTGGCTGGGCGTCGTCATGCGCTGGCGTGGTCATAAGAGTGAACTGTTCTTGGGTGGTCTTTTTGGGTGGGATTCGCGGGCAGGTTTTTCTTGGTGGGATGCGTCGGTGATCGTCGGTGGCATGGTCAGCCGCTGGGTTCGATGAGTTTTCGTTCCACGCATTCCCGCAGCAATTCACGGATGCGATGAAAGAGTTGCGCCATGGCGTTGGCATTGCGGCCGAGCGCCATGCCGATGTCGGTGAGCGACCGGCCAGATTCGTACCGCTGGGCGAGCACGTCGCGGTGCCGCGGCGACAGTTCGTCCACGCACGAAACGAGCAAACGCCTGTGCTGCTCAAATTCCTCCGCGGCCCGCCGGCCGGCGGCTCGCTCCTTTTCGATCGTCTCCGTGGCGAGGAGTTCGAGCACGGCCTCGTCGAGCTTGACCCGGTGCCGCTTGGACGCGTCGCGGAGTTTGAGCACCTTGTAGTGGGCCACCCGGCAGGCCCACGCCACGAAATCGGTGCCCGCCTCGAACCGCTCGGCCTGCTGCCAGAGCGCGAGATTCGTCTCCTGAAGCACCTCGTCGGCGTCGGTCCGGTCGATCACGAGCGTGCAGATGAACGCATAAAGACGCCGCTGCGAGGCAGTGAGCAGGGCCACGAATTCATTACTGTCGAGCGCGGGCATCGGTCACGGACTGAGGGTGGAGCGATCCGCCTTGTCTGCGATCGCATTCCAGATCGTGATGGCAATCGTTTCGCTGATGAATTGCGTCGAGCCGTCACCAAAAGCGAGCGTCAGCCCGCCGGGATGGAAGGAATACGGGGAAGTGGAAGACCAGTCGTTCGAGGCGAGAACCGTGTTCGGGCCGTTCTCCATTCTGGTCAAAGGACCATAGTTGACTCCCTTGAAATTCCAGTACCAAGAGCTGTTGGTGGGAACGGCGTTCGTTCTACACTCACGAAAGCCCGCTGTACCGGGAGTGTAACTCACGGGGTTGTATCCGAGTTTTTCACAGATCATCACCGTTTTCGATAGTCCATCGGTCACGTCCTTCCCCTTGCATCCGCCAGGACTCGCATTCGCATCGACACCGCTGAACATTCCATATGCAGAGGAGGTGGATGGTCGATAACAACTGTTATTCGCGAGCCCTGCGGAACCGCCGTAGTGCGTGATGGAACCCCAGTTGCCGAAGATGCCTTGAATCGGATTAGTCGGACACGCCGCAAACGTAAAGGCAGAGGGTGTGCGAAGAACGGCCGCGTTGGGCGCGGCGGTCGCGGATTTTGTGAAATCGAGCTTCGTATACTCACTCGCCTGCTCCATGAACGGCAGGATCTCGATGATCCAGGAGCGGGTGTCTGACGCCCACACGTCGTAACCCGCGGGGCCGGTGCCGTCGCCGCAACTGAAATACTGAGTCGGATTGGAGGTCGACAGTTGATGCTTCTGGCCCGGCGGAAAGGACCCTTTTGCCGACTCATAGTTTTGGCACGCGAGTGCCTGCTGCTTGACCTTCGACTGACAGGTCAAAAGCCGCGCGGCTTCGCGAGCCGACTGCACCGCTGGCAGGAGTAGGCCGACAAGCGTGCCAATGATTGCGATCACGACCAGAAGTTCGACGAGCGTAAATGCGCTTGCCATGCGTGCCGGCCGCGGCGCTGACTTTGTGGCGGCAGTCTGCTTGTGTTGTGCCATGAGAGCGGCTCCTGAAGTCAAAAATTTATGCGGTGCGAAAAGATGAAACAGATGAAAAACAACAGATGAGCGTTCGTTACTTTGTGATCTCAAAATCCAGTACGTTGGCCTTGCCCTCCGAGACGGTGGCAGTCCATGCGGAGGTTTCCGGTTGCAGGAACTTTTTTGGAATCTGCGGCATCGTGCCGGCTGCGGACTCGCGCTGCGGAGTTTGCACGACCACCTCGCCATTGACGACGACGGGGACGGGCGTCGGCATGGAATCGCGTAGCGGCAATGTCAGGTACACCCGATGGTTGCCCACCATCGCACCAACGTTTTGCCCGGGTCCGTGTAGCGAATAGCTGCCGTCGCTTTGCAAGACGCCGGTGCTCATCGGGCCTTTGGTGCCCCGCGACTCGTCGGGGAAAAAGTGGATCGTGCCTGCCGCCAGCGGCTGGCCGTTGACTACGACTCGGCCCGTCACCGGAGCGAACGCAACGCCCGACGGCCTGCCGCATCCAAGCGTCGCCACAGCGACCATCGCGCAGCCGCCCAGCCAGCGACAGAGCCGCAACGCCTCTGCCCGT
>JBIIOL010000317.1:0-4672 GCA_044336965.1 Pirellulales bacterium
AGGCGTGGCACGAGTGTCTGCCCCACGAACTGGCATTGCGACGCTTGAGGCGGAGACGTGGGCTGCCGAGCCCATGCCGGCACGGCGAGCAGGAGAAGCCAGACCACAGCCAGAGCGCTATGGATGGTGGTCATTCCCAGAATGCCGAAGTGCCTGGTCATCGAGCCGTCCTTTCACGATTGAGCGTGTCACCCGGTGCCGCGCCGATCGTGTCGAGCACGTCGTCGATGTGCTCGACGAGTTCCGTGGATTTCGGCGAGCGGACCGTGATCTCGGCGTTGTCGCCGCCCTCCGGTGCCAACGCCGCCGCAAGCTCGCGTGCCCGCTCGGGATCGGCATCAGGACAGAGAAACGAGATCGGCCCGCGGCCGTCGTTCGCGAGCGCCTTGAACACGTCGAGGCTCGATGCCGAGACAAACTCCCGTTCCGGCCAGATGACGAGCGTGCGGATGTTGGGCTTCTCAGCGCTTTTCCGCTTGCGTGCCACCGTCTCCACGACTTGCTCCGCCTGGCCGCCGAGGTCCTGCTGGTCTCTGCTGAACGGTTCGAATGTCCGATCCACCGCAGGCGGATCGCTCTTCTCGGTGAGCAGCGATTCCTTGCCGTCACCGTTGATCACGATCACCCCCTGCTTGTAGGGATTCCGGTCCTTGATCGCCTCCCGCACCTGGTCGGTGATGACATCACCCGGTTCGTGCAGCCGCTGGTTGTTGACTAGGAAGACCATGAAGTCGCCGGGCACAGGCGGCCCCAACGGAATCGATTCTGCGGGCGGCGGACTGACGGGGGACTTACCGCCACCACCGCCCGGTCCACCACCGCCGGGCCCACCACCGCCGGGCCCACCACCGCCGGGTCCACCACCGCCGGGTCCACCACCGCCGGGTCCACCACCGCCGCAGACGCCGCACCCGCCGGGCTTCCCGCCGCAGCTGCTGCAGACGCCACTTCCGTTGCCACAGGCGGCGCAGCCGCCCTTGCGACCACCACATTGGCCACACACAGGCTTGCACGCCTTGCATCCGCCGGGAGCGCCGCCGCATTTCTTGCAAGCCGCGCGACAACTCGCACACCCGCCCGGCCGGCCGCCACACTGCTTGCAGGCTGACTCACACGCCGGGCAACTCCCCGGGGGCCCACCACACGTGCCGCACTTGCCTCGACACTTCGCGCACCCGCCGGCTTTGCCCCCACAGGCCCGACACCCGCCGCGGCCTTCGTCCGGACGTGCGGCCAGGCTCACGAGCACGTCATCCCTGGATTCGGCTCCCTTCTCGGTGGCGGGCAGACGATACGGTCCCATGCGGTTGCTCTGCTGCCGGCCGGCGGGAATCACGCCACCGGGTGGGAACGCCTTGCCGTCGACGACAGGCGTCACCGGGCAATCAACCTCGATCGGCTTCGAAAGCTCCGCAGTGACCCAGAACGGCTTGTCCGGCAGCACCCGCTTCACGGCGTCGCCGTTTTCGTCTTCGACACGGAACGTCACGTCTGCAGCCCCGTCCCTGTCACGGCAGAAGATCGTGGCAAGGCACGGATCCTCCGCGGAGATCAGGGGAGGCCGGGCGTCGAGGTGCAACTCGTACCACTCGTCGATTCCCGGCCGCGGATCGTAGGCCGCGCCGATCCGCTCGAGCTCCTCCGCGGGAACGAGTTCGCGAAGGCTGAAGGACGTGTCGCTCGCACCCTTGGGAAACCGGCCGCTGAAGTGCTGCACCGGCGTCTCGCCGGTACCCACGATTCTGTAGAGCGAAAACTGCAGCTCCGCGTCTTCCTCGGGCGGCCGCTTGGCGTCGACCACGAAGCGGTGATCGAGGAAATCCCGTTCGTTGACATCCACGAGCGACTCGCGGAAATGGGCCGGATTGCCCTTCATGGCCACCGGTCTCGAGCCCGGTGGGATCTCGATCGTGCGAAATGCCAGGGGATCCGGCGCGACGACGACCTGCTCCGTGCCATCGAGTTGCAGGCGGAATCGACGGGGCTCGCTCGCCGACGGGTCGGGCGTCACCGTCACGTCGAGCAGCGAAGCCCGCTCCCTGAGGTGTCCGCGGGTCTCGTTCGCCGGAAACACGAAGACGGCATCCCGTGCGACCGTGTAATCGACCCCTGCCTGCGCCTGCGTGGCGCCGTCCGCAGGGCTGGCGACCGGAATCGCGGTGACCGGAATCTCTACCTCGCGATCGAACGGCTCCGACAATTCCGCCACCACCTCGCGGAGCCCGTTGGGGCCGGCCCCGGGGTCGAAGACGTGGACCTCGTCGGCATCTACGAACCGCACGGTGGGCCGCAGTGGGGCCGTCGGCACATGCCCCAACGGACGCAGCACGACCAGCGACAGCAAATAGACCCACACGACCCACAAACCGAACACGGGCAGCAGGGAGCGGCCGGATGGCATGATGATCTCCGATGTCGAGGGAAACGTGCGGTTGTGGCAGCTTATTCGTCGCGGGGACCAGACTGCCGCCAGATCGCATCGAGCGCATCTGGATCGAGGTGATGGGTCGGCAGGTCCGGCGACTTGGGAAGGTCGGGCGCGACGGGCCTCGACGGTGCCGTTGTGTCGGGGAACGACTCCCGGCCGAGCCTGTCGCTGACGCATGGATGGTCACCATCCGCGGCCTCGACTATTCCGCACCACCGCCGCATCAGGCCCTTGGTCCACTGGTCGATCACGACAATCGCCACCATGAGGGCGAGCGATGCGGCGATCGTCGCCACCATCGGCGGCGACACCTCGGCTATGAACGCCGGAAAAACCGTCGCGGCCTCCTCACCCTGCTGCAGTCGCAACTGCACCCTGGCACCGTTTTGCCAGGCGGTGATCAGCCCGAGCACCGGAGCGATAAAGGCCACCACCCAAGCGGGCCAGAGCCTGTCGGCCAGAATCGAACGAGCCTGTCCCCCCGCGGCCTCCACGGCGGACCTAAACTCCTGCTGCGTCCGTCTGAGACTGGGCGTGGCCACGAGCGCGGTGGCCAGCAGCTTCAGCGGCCACCATGACTCGTCGACGGCCGCCGGCCTGCTTAGCACTCCCTTCCAAAGCATCGCCAGCTTCCCGAATCGTGGCAGCAGTGAGACCATCGCCGCCGCAACCAGCCCGTAGCCGGCGCAGGCCGCCCTCCCCAGAGCCGGTTGGCCCGTCTCGCTCGCGTCGCGCAGGACGGAAGCGGCAGCGACTCCGACGACACCGCCCGCGACGATCAGGCCGAGGACCGACCACGGCCACGCCGGCCAGCGTCCGAAGACCTCGTCGACCGCCCCACGGAGCGACGCCACTCCGGCACGTTCTCTTTTTGACTCAAACACCATGATGTTCACTCCGTTTCCACGATCGCCGGACACACGAGCTTGTTGTCTCGCGTCCTCACACCCGGACGCACCACTTCCACCCGATTGCCGCGGGGCACTCCGCCCGTGCGAGTCCGCAGCCAGCCCTCCTGCACCTCACTGATCGATTTCGGCTCGAACAGAACCATGTTGCAGGATCGCTCGAGGAGACGCTGTACGGCTGACGCCGCCTCCTTGACGTCGGCCCGGTCAGGAGCCGACTCCACCGCCTTCCACACGAGGTCGAACAGGCCCTGAGCCGCCGTCGCAGTCTGGCCGCCTAATACCCGCTTCGGAAACTCGAGGACGTTCCTACGAAACCGCGCGATAGGCTCAGGCTCGTCAGGCAGGCCATCCGACTTTTCGACAACGTCGCGATAGCCCGCAGGTTCGGGGCCCGCCGACACATGCGCTTCGAGGGAAGCCACCGACATCCCCTCGGCGTTCCTTGCACCAAACTGCGTCACCACGACTCGGCCAGGCGGAACCGAGGCGTGAAAACCGACCCGCGAGACATCGAGCCCCTCGGCCTGCGCACCCTCGGTGGGGTGCCAGTCGGACGGCACGAGACCGCCCCCGACCGCCTTGCACCAACCGGCCATCGCATGAAACGCCGCCGCCGTCCATGCCTCATTCGGACCGGCCACAGCCAGGATATTCGCGGCGGCGATCACGGAAACAATCGGATCCGGAGCGGCATCGCCGAACATCCGCCGGCGATCCGTTGCATCGCGCACCCCGCTGGCCACGGCAACCACTTCCGGCGCGCAGTCGCGAACGGCAGCCTCGAGCCTGACCGCGAAAGCCTCCGGCGACCCCGGAGCCGGACGCCCACGGCTGACGACTCGGCGGGCCCGCGCCGGGTCGGTCGAAAAGAAAAACTCGATGTCCTGATCGACGGGCACGGCACCATCGTCCCGCCACTCGATCGCGTCACCGACCGTCGCGGGTCGAAGTGACACCCCCTGCTCGCCCACTTCGATCGCCGGATGGCACGCGAAGCCAAACCGGGAGTCTGCATGCATCAGTTGCAGCGTTTTGACTGCGCGAGGCTGCTTCTCGATCGCCATCTGCACCAGCCTGTCGAACGCCTCCGTCGCCTCGCCGTTCAACGATCGCCGCATTTCCGCGATGGCGGCGGGAGCGTCCAGGGGAGGCCCTTCACCGAGAGCAGCTACCACCCGGTTCTGGAGGGGACTCCAGAGCACGTCCCACGGCAGGCTGGCACCTGAGACCATTCCCATGCAGTCGAGGATGCGCAGATCCGCTTCCGCAGAGTCGCAGGCGGAAAACACCGCCCGGAATCGGCCGCCCTCACACGGTGATTCGCGGAGTTGTC
>JBIIOL010000319.1:0-4664 GCA_044336965.1 Pirellulales bacterium
GCCGCTGATCCTCGTCGTCACCTTCATCGGTTTTCTTGCGGGATGGAAGACCGATGCCAGTGGTGCCGCCACGGCGGGCCTGGAAGGGGCCGCGATCGCCACCCTCTTCGCGTTCATCCCCTCCTTCGCGATGATCTTCGCGCTGGCGCCGCTCGTGCGGAGCATCCGGCCGACTTCAGGCTTGGGCCGGGCGATGGGGGCGATCGGGGCAGCCGTCGTCGCGGCCATCGTATTGCTGGGCCTGAAGCTCGCGGTCGCCTCGTTCCTGCCGGAGGGCCAGCCGGCATTGCTGCCCATCGTCGTGGCCGCCGCGAGCGCCCTGGCATTGCTCCGCGGTTGGGCCTCGACGCCTATCGTGGTCGCAGCAGCCGCCGCGGTCGGCGCACTTCTTCAGGCCATTTTCTGACCGCCGCTGAATTCGCTGCTAGGGCTTCGGTGGTTTTGTGAGACTCGCGAGCCAGGCGATCAGGTCACGGAGCTCCCGGCGTGTGAGCTTGCCGACCAGGTCGGCGGGCATCGAACTGGGGCCGCTCATGCGTTCGTCGATCGATGCCCCCTTGACGTCTTTGACCGTGCCATCGGCCAGCTTGAGCTTCAGCGTATCCGCATTCTCTGACACGAGGATCCCCGCAACAGTCATGCCATCATCGGTGAGGATGACCGTCGTGCGATACGCCTCCGCCACGGTCGCATTCGGGGCCACGATGCTCTCGAGCAGATACGGCCGTTGCTTCGTGGCGGCGATGCCATCGAGCTTTGGCCCGACATCGCCCCCCTTGCCCTCGGCGTGATGGCACCGCACGCACGAGACCTCGCCCTTCGTGAAGAAGAGGTCCCGGCCACGGGCAACATCGCCCCCTTCGAGCGTGTCGCTCCAGGCGGCGACCACTTCCTCGCTGCTCCCCGATGCCGGTGCTGCGGCGACCTCGCGGCCCAGCCGCTTCTGCGCGGCCTCAAGCACCTCGAGGTGGATCGTCGGATCGAGCGAGCCCGAATCGAGCTTCGCCGTCAGAGTCTTCACCGCTTCAACACACGCCGGAGCATCCATGTCGGCCAGCAGACTGACGGCCGCCTGCCGCTCGGCAAGATCCGCCGAGCTGACCGCCGCCACCAGCTCGGGCACGACCTGCTCCGCCGGAAGATGTGTCGCACGGACGCGTCGCGCCGCCATTCGCACCGCCGGCTGCGGGTCATCGCGGAGTTTTGCCGACACCTCGACCGCAGCCGTGGGATTCGACACCAGCAGGCTGCCCAACGCCTTGGCACGCGAGGCCGGCGAGCATGTCGTGTCGTAGCACCAGTTCACGAGCATCGAACCCGTCGACGTGATCCCCAGTTCGGTCGCCGCCTGGAGCACGGCGAAGCGCAGCGGCTCGTCAAGCCTCGATCCCAGCAACTCCGGCAGGGCGGCCTCGAGCGCCGCGCGGGCCACAACTGGATCACGTGAAGCCGAGTGAGACTGCCACACGCCATTGACCCGGTTTCTCTGTGGCGGCTTCGCCCAGACGCGCAGGGCATCGATCGCCTCCACCCGCCGATCCGTCGGCAGATCGCTCCGCGAGGCGACGGCGGTGAGCAGCCGCGCCGCCTCCGGTGTGCCAAGTTTTTCCGCGGCCGAAATCACGCGTCGCACCAGCGCGTCGTCCACCTTGCCCTGCGGCGGCTGATAGGTCGCACATGCCGCCAGCGCCGGCAGGAGATTCGTCATCGGGAGATCATGGATGGCCCGCGCTGCCTCCAGCACGATCCTTGGCTCGCTGTCCGCGAGGAACCTCGTGATCTGGCTGTCCCGGCACCGTCGCATGGCGAGGCAGTCGACGAGCCGCACCGCCGCTGAGGCGTGCGTGACGAGTGCTGCTCGCGCAGAGGCGTCGAGCGCCCCTGCGCATCCCATCACGATCGCATGACGGAGGTGCGGGTCGACATGGTCGCCATTGAGGTCGCGTTCCGCCATCGTGACGAGCCCCTGCACGACCGCCTCGGAGCCCGTGCCCAGCTGCCCGAGCGCGATGGCCGCCGCAGCCCGCACCTGGAGGTTGTCGTCGGCAAGTCGGTCGAGCAGCGCAGCACGAGACGCCTGCCTGCTCGCGGCTGCTCCACCGTCAGCAGCATCCGCTCGGCCGGCCCACGCCTCGCCCAGGTTTCGCGCCGCCACAGAGCGGATCTCCCAGGCAGGATCGGCGACCGCGGCAGCGATCACCGCCAGCGGCTTTTGTGCTGCCGAGCCATCGCCGTTTTCGCGGGACATCCGGCGGGCGATCTGGCAGAGTCCCGTGAGCGCATGCACACGGGCCAGCAGCGGCTGCGATTGATCGGTAACGATCGCCTCGAAAGCTGCTGCCTCACCGCGGCGGGCCAGTTCCCACTGGGCCTCCATCCTGAGCCTTCGATCGGCGTGCCCCAACAGCTGCGTGAGCCGCGGCGGCGCCAGTGCTGACCAATCGCCCGCCAGCAGTGCCGCCACGTCGCCGTCATCCGTCGTCCGCGGCTCGGTTGGCGTAAACCGCCAGATGCGGCCCTTGCCCTCACCGTTCCAGCCTTGCACCCAGTCGCTCACCCAGACAGCGCCGTCCGGGCCAAACTCGACATCGGTCGCGAGCACGTTCTTAAACGTCTCTTCCTCGTCGAATGGCTCGAAGCTCGCCCCCTTCGGCCGCAGCCGAAAGCTTCGCACCGAGCTGCCGGCAGGGCCGCCACGAAAATCAGCCAGCAAAAAGCGGCCATCGAAGTGGGCCGGCAGGCCGCTGCCGGGATAGGCGGCAAAGCCCGATGGGCCGGCGCCGATGTGTGCCAGCGGCGGCACGAGATCTGCGGGCTGCGAAGCGTTGGCAAGATGCCAGATCTTCTCACGATGCCACGGCCCGCGATCTCCCAGATACTGAAACGCCATGTTCCAGCCGGAGTGGCTGCCGGGCATCACGTGCACCAGCCGTGCCTTGTCGCCCGCGTCGGAGTTGTTGTCGACCGTGAAGAGGTTGCCGAGATCGTCGAAGGCGATCTCCTGTGGATTGCGAAGCCCCGTGGCAAATACCTCGAGGCCGGAGCCCTCGGGCTCACAGCGGAAGACCGCACCGCTGGCCGGATCATGGGCCACGTGGGTCTTGCCCAAGTCGTCCTTGTATTCGACCTTGTAGCCACGGTCGCCGATCGTGAAATAGAGCCTGCCATCGGGGCCAAGCACGAGCCCGTGCATGTCGTGGCCACGGAATGCCACGCGGGCCCCGTAGCCCGTCGAGAGCACGGCTCGTTCGGGCGGCGTTGCATCGGCGCGACCGTCGCCGTCGATGTCGCGGAGCCGGTAGAGGCTCGGGATGCAGGTGAGGAACACGTCACCGCGGCGGGCAAGGACGCCGGCCGCAGTTCCTTCGATGAGTCCGTTGAAGCCATCCGCAAAGATGGTCGCCGTGTCGGCCACGCCGTCGCGGTTGGCATCGACGAGCAGCCGCACGCGATCATCGTGGGTTTCCCACTCGCGGGCCTTGTCGCCAAGCAGCCGACGGTGATAGGCCTGCCGGTCCTCGACCGACTGAGAGGCGAGATCGGCATCGACCCACTCGCTCGTGTGTCCCCGGTTGTCGCTGACACCGCGGTTCTGCCGGAACGTCTCGCAGACAAACACGCGTCCCTGCTCGTCGATGGCGAACGCGACGGGGTTCGCCACATCGGGCTCGGCGGCGAAGAGTGTCACCGTCATGCCAGCGGGCATGCCGAAGGCCGCGCTCGCCTTCATCGGTTCATCCGAGCGGGCCGCGACGACGGGTGGCTTGGGAGCAGGCGGCGCATCACTCGTGGGCACGGCCACCGCCGCGGGCAACGCGACGGTAGCGATAAAGGCGACGAACAGACAGATTTCCCGAAACCGACTGAACACCATGGCCATGCATCGCCCTCTTCATCACATCCTGGAGTCCGCTCGCCGAGGCATCGGCGTGCTGCACCCCCAATCATAGTTCCTCCGCCGAGAACGTTGGAGTTGACTGCTCTTTATGAATGGCTGAACTGCTCCGTCCAAGCCCGCAGCGCAAGCAAGGAAATTCGCGATCCATCACCCAGAAATCGCTTTCCGCACCGGTCAAGGTAGTATCGAGTCCATGAAATACGCCCCCTCTGATCGATCCTCCCGGCCTGCGGCCGGCACGAAACGCACACGACGCCGCTCTGGGGCCACCCCCGCTATCGAGCCACTCGAACAGCGTCACGCATTCGATGCGGCGGGCCTCCCGGTGGCCATGTGGATCGAGGGCGACAACGGTGACGACATCTTTTATAAGGGCATCGTCGACTACGCCACGAGCGTCCAGCCGCTCGAGTCCAACAAGCTGCTTCTCCGGCTGGCCGATCCCGACTCATCCGACCCCTCGATCAGCGCGAACTTTCAGCTCACAGCCCAGTCGCGGCTGATCGCTTCGATCCTGCAGCTCAGCCAGCGCGGCTTCACCGGACAGGTGGCCATCATCCCCGATTTCACGCGCGGCCAGACCTGGACATGGAACCCGACCGGGGGCACGTTCACCGACGACAACAAATGGCAAAAGGCCTACTACTGGGCCGACCATGCCAACGACGTGCTGACGGCCAACGGGTCGAAGCTGTTGATCAGCGAGGTGACGATCGAAGCGGAGTCGAGCCAGATTTCCGCCGATCCGCAGACGCTGCAGGCCATT
>JBIIOL010000318.1:0-4664 GCA_044336965.1 Pirellulales bacterium
CGTGTGGCGTGCGGCGGTGGCATCCGGCCTCGTGGCTTGGGACATCAGCCAATCCATGGCCACTTCGGCCTGTCGGTTGTTGGTCGGGAAATCTTTTCCCCAGTCGTTCAGCTGCCTGCCTGCGAATTTCGTATTCGCCAGAGGCACCTCTCCCGCGGCCCCGGACTGCTGGCCGCCCTGACATCGCGTGACGATTGTGTCGCATCGAGCGACACGCCTGCGCGAATGTCGGCGTATGAACGACACCCCGCACATCATCAGACCGTCTGGGCGACGCGCCCTGCCGGTTGCACAGTGATCCGTGCTGCTTCTGTCCTGAAAAGCCCCTCGGAACGTCCGGCGGCTGGAAGAAGCGCACACCAACCGAGCCCGCGCACGCGTCTGCGATTGGGCTAGAGAGCATGCAAGCCATCCATGGAGATCACTTCGCTGACGATGCAGATCACGTCGCTCAAGGTTCTTCGCGGTCCGAACCAATGGGCATCATTTCCCGTCCTTGAAGCCTGGGTTGACCTGGGACAGCTCGAGGATTTTCCTTCCAACACGCTGCCCGGTTTCAACGACCGGATCATGGACTGGCTGCCGTCGATGATCGAGCACCGCTGCTCGATCGGCGAACGGGGCGGGTTTTTCGAACGGCTGCGAACGGGCACGTGGATGGGCCACGTCCTCGAGCATGTCACGCTCGAGTTGCAGGCCCTCGGCGGCACGCCCGTTGGCTATGGCCGGGCGCGGGAGGCCAACACCCGCGGCGTCTACAAGGTGGTGATCGAGTACAGAGAGGAGGCGTTCGCGATCGAGTGCCTGCACGCGGCGCACCGTCTCATCACGGCGGCCATCCAGGACACCCCGTTCGACGTCACCGCAGAGACCAAGCGGCTCAAGAAAGTCCTGCTCGACGTCCAGTTGGGCCCGAGCACGCGATCGATCGTCGAGGCGGCCGCGGCCCGCGGGATTCCCTCACGGCGGCTCACCGATGGGTCGCTCGTCCGCCTGGGACAGGGTGCCAAGCAGCGGCGGATCATCGCCGCGGAAACCGACCGCACCGGTGCGGTGGCCGAATCGATCGCCCAGGACAAGGAACTCACCCGCACGCTCCTCGCCGAGGCCGGTATTCCGGTGCCGGAAGGGCGACCCGTGAGCGATGCTGCCGACGCATGGAGCGTGGCTGAGGAGATCGGCGCGCCGGTGGTGGTGAAGCCGCGTTACGGCAATCAGGGCCGTGGTGTGTCGGTCGATCTCTCCACCCGCGAGGAGGTGGAGAAGGCCTGGCACGTGGCCCGCGAGGAGGAGTCGACCGTCGTGGTGGAGCGGTTCGTGACTGGAGCCGACTACCGCGTGCTCGTGGTGGGCGGCAAGGTCGTGGCCGCGGCGCGGCGTCATCCGCCAACGGTCATCGGCGACGGGCGGTCTACCGTGAAGCAACTGGTCGATCGCGTCAATGATGACCCGCGCCGCTGCTGCGATCACGCCGGGGCGCTCAGCCCTGTGCGGATCGACGAGGTGGCGTTGGCCGTTCTGGCTGAGCAGGAACTCACTCCCGAGAGCGTTCCTGCCGCCGATCACACGGTGTTCCTGCGGCAGAATGCCAACCTGAGCACGGGCGGAACGAGCGAGGACGTGACTGACATCGTCCATGCCGACGTGGCATCCCGTGCCATCGAGGCTGCCAGGATCATCGGCCTCGACGTGGCGGGTATCGACATCGTCACGGCGGACATCACGCAGTCGCTCGAATCGCAACGTGGCGTGGTGATCGAGGTGAATGCTGGCCCGGGCCTCCGGATGCATCTGGAGCCAACGGTCGGCAGTCCCCGGAACGTGGGCGAAGCGATCGTCGACACGCTGTTCGCGCCGGGTGACGACGGACGAATTCCAGTGGCCGCCGTCACCGGCACCAATGGCAAGAGCACGGTGGTGCGACTGCTCTCCCATCTGGCGACCGTGGGCGGCGCCACCGTGGGCACCACCTGCACCGAGGGCATCTGGGTGGGCGGTCGACAGATCGACGGCGGCGACTGCAGCGGCCCGGCGAGTGCCCGTCGCGTGCTGGCCAATCCGTCCGTCACGACGGCCGTGCTGGAGACGGCCCGCGGGGGTATCCTCCGCGAGGGCTGTGGCTTCGACACGTGCGACGTGGCAGTCGTCACCAACATCGCCTCCGGCGATCACCTGGGCCTTGGCGAGATCGACACGCCCGAGCGTCTGGCATGGGTGAAGGGAGCGATCGTCGCCGGCGTGCGGCCCGCAACCGGCTCGGCCGTGCTCAACGCCGCCGATCCACTGGTGGTCGAGATGAAGAAATGGTGCAAGGGGCAGGTCGTCTACTTCGCGCTCGATCCGGCGAACCCCGTGCTCGTCGGGCACCTCGCCCAAGGCGGGCTGGCGGCGACGGTCCGCGACGGCTGGATCGTGCTCTGCGACGGTCCGCGCGAGACGCGGCTCGCGAACCTGGACCGCGTGCCGCTGGTGCACCGCGGGCTCGTGGCCTTCCAGGTGGAAAATGCGCTGGCTGCCGCTGCGGCCGCGTGGCGGCTGGGAGTGCCGCTGGAACTGGTCCGTCTGGGACTGGAGAGTTTTTCGTCAGGCTCGGGAGGATCGCCCGGCCGCTTCAATCTGCTCGATCTCGAGGGGGCGTCCATCGTGGTGGACTACGGCCACAACGTGCCCTCGCTCGAGCAGATCTGTGCCACGATTCGCACCTTGCCTCACGCCCGTCGGACTGCCGTCTATTCGGCGGCCGGCGACCGACGTGACGAGGACCTGTTCCAACAGGGCAAACTGCTTGCCGCAACGTTCGATCGCGTGGTGATCTACGAAGACGCATACATCCGTGGCCGCCAGCCCGGTGAGATCACGGCGATCATTTCCCGGGGCATCGAAGCTGGGATGCGGGCCGATTGCCCCACGACCATCGAGTCCGGGGGCACCTGGTGCGAGGCGGCGGCGCTCGTGCTCGATGCGGCACGTGCAGGCGATCTCGTGCTGCTCCAGCCCGACACGGTTGAGCAGACCGTGGTGTGGCTGGCGGAACGCTACGGCAGCCGTGTGCGGGAGACGCAGTTCGACCAGATGGCGGGCCTTGTGGTGAGGGATGCCGATGAGCGTCTGCCGGCGCCGGGCGAGCCGGTGGAGGTGCGGAACGGCCGCCTTGGCAGGTCGGTCGCGGCGGTGCGTGACATCGTCGTGGGCGAGACGGTGCTCAAGGCCTGGGGCCCTCAGGCTCCCAGAAGGTCGCGGCACTCGATGCAGGTGGATGTCGACACCCACATCCTTCCCGATGGCGTGATGCTGCTCGTCAACCACAGCTGCGAGCCCAACTGTGGCGTGCAGATCCGTCCGGCCAGCCGGGAGATCGAGGTGCGTGCCCTGCGGCCGATCGCGGCCGGTGAGGAGATCACCTTCGACTACAACACATTCGAGTACGAACTCGACCACGGCGGCAGCCAGTGCACCTGCGGCGCGGCGACGTGCCGCGGCCGGGTGCCCGGCTTCAAGCACGTGTCTGCGGAGGTGAAGGCCCGCTACGGCGAATACATCGCCGAGTACCTGCGGACCCTCGAGACCGGTGCATCGGTGCCCGTGGGAGCGTGATGCCAGCAAGCGAAGATCCCCTCGCTTGTGCTCGGGTCTTGTATACAAGCCCCCGGCGCAAGCCGGGGGATTCGCGTCGATCCCGTTACTTCAAACCCGGCCGGCGGTCGATCGCCCCGCGGACGCCGAGCTGCTCGGGGTGGCGGGCGATCTTGTCGGTGAAGACGCGCACGTCGTCGACGATCGGCCGCAGTTCCTTGGTGAGCTTGTTGACGGTGGCCGCCGCCTGCGCGAGGTCGTTGTAGACCTGCGGGTCGCGGACGAGCTTGCCGAGGGTGCCCTGCGATTCGTTCAACGCCTTGGTGAACATCGCCGCCTGCTGGAGCGTCTGGTCGAGGCGGCCGATCGTGACGTCAATCTGAGCCACCATCGCCGAGCCGCGCTCGCCGAGCGGCTTGGTCAGCCCTTCGAGGTTGCGGAGGTTGCGGTCGGCCGTGTCCACCGTCATGCCGATGCCCTGCACGGTCTTGCGGAGGTCGGCCACCACCTCGGGCAGCGCCGAGAGCGTGTCCTTGATGTCCTCACGGGCAGCCGGATCGCCCATCACGTCATCGATGTTCTTCATGGCGGTGTTGAAGGAATCGAGGGCCGACTCCGTCTTCCGCATCAGCTTTTCGAAGCGGTCGTCACCGCCCATGAACATCCGGTCCATGTTGGTCGAGAGCTTCTGTACCGATTCACTGGCCTGGGCCAGCGAGTCGAGCGCGGTACCGAACTTCGGTTCAAGCGTTGCAAACACCTCGAACGGGTCGCGGGAGACGGCGCCCACGAGCACGTCGTTCTTGTCCAGCCGTTGCCGTGGCGGGGTGATGTGCCCCGGCACGAGCTGGATTTCAGCGTCTCCGAGGATGGTGCTGGAGATGCGGGGCACCTCGTCCTTGTAGATCGGCACATAGGAGTCGACTTCGGCGATGACGCTCACGCCGCCACGTTCGTCGAGCATCACGCTTGTCACACGACCGACCAGGATGCCGTTTTTGCGAACCGGCGTGCCCCCGGCCACGCCGCGGGCGTCGGCGAAGCTCATCTTGAGCGGATACGTGGCCTGCACCAGCGAGGGCAGGTCGCCA
>JBIIOL010000320.1:0-4663 GCA_044336965.1 Pirellulales bacterium
CGTGTCACATCGGTCTGAAAAGCGAGCACCATCAGGTCATACACCGTGCGAAAATATTCGCCCGCCAGCGCGGGGGCGATGTCGCGGTTGGTCCGCTTGCGGTCGGCATCGGAGACGGCGGGCAGCGGCGCATCGAGCCAGGTGTCGGCCCGCCGGGTGCGGATCTCAGCCTCGCGCACCGAGGTGAGGTACTGATCCATGCGGCCCTTGTCAGCGGTGCCCATGGTTTTCTCCAAGCGCCGCACTTCGGCGAGGTTGGCGTCGAGCACGCTCCCTTTGCGGCGCAACGCACGCCGCTGGACTGTTTTGCCCCCTTTGGGCTCTTCAAAGAGGGATGCGAAAATCTCGCTGCAGCGATGCATGGCCGGCAGCCGCACGCCATCCGCTGTCCATGCCAGAGAGTCCTGCGTGATGGCGACTTCCAACGAAGAAATGCGGGTCTGGCGTGCGGTGATCTCGGCCATCTTCTGGTCTACCGAGATGGTGTTGCGGTCGGCAGGTCCGATCTTGCCACCGGTGAGCCAGGTATTGATGCAATTGTGGTGATGTCCAAGGCTGCCCGGGTGATGCAGACCGCTGATCGGCGTGATGACGCTGCGATGCTTTTCCAGCGGCTTGAGCGAGCGGGAAAACTGGTAATCCTTCCCCGGCGTCGTGATCTGGTAGTTCAGCGAATGCACGCCGTTGGCGAGATAAATGAAGGCGCTGCGTTTCGGCGTGGCCGCCTGTTGCTCGGCCGCCCGCAGCGGGACCATGCACTCGAGGAATGGGAGTGAGATGCAACTCCCCATGGCACGCAGCGCGTGACGGCGGTTGATCAGCCAGGATTGGGACAGATAGTTCATCGTTGTGGTTGCCGTCGGGGGAGTGGGTGGCGGTTCGTAAATGGCAGGTGAGCGGTGGCGTGTTGGTCGTTATCGGGACTCTTTCTTTTGTTGATCTTGCCGAGGTTCATGTTCCTTTTCCGCATCAGGCGAGGGCGTGTCGAAGGACCTGCATGGTTTCCCGCTGACGCTGCGCGACGAAGACGTGGGCAGAGACGGCTTTCGCTTTGGCGGCAACGGGATCTTTGGCCATCGCGAGTGCGGCGGGCATGAGGCGGGTGATGTCTTCGGGATTGTCGAAATCGAAGAGCCAGTCACCGAGGCCGATGTCGCGCCACATGGTGCCCTTGCTGGTTTGTTCGGCGAAGCGGCAGACGATGGCCGGGATGCCGTGCCCGATGGCCATGATCGGGCTATGCATCTCCAGGCTCACGAGTCCGGCACTGCGGGCGTAGGTGCTGACGGCTTCATCGGTGAGCCAGAAGTCTTTTCGCCACACGACTTTGGGCTTCACGTCGTCGGGCAGCAGGTCGACGAGCAGTTCCTTGCCTGTCTCCATCTGCGTGCTGTCTTCCGGGACCACGAGCGCCTTCATCGGCGTCTGACGCACGATGGCGGTGATGGCATCGCGCAGGGGTTTGTGGTCATGCTCTTTCATGGCCTCGTTGCGGGCGTGCTTGGCCTCGTCGAACGGGTAATTGGGTTTCACCTTCCAATAGGGGTTGAAGCGGAGATGCGGGAGGAAGCAGATGAAGCGACCGTCTTCGAGACCGTGCTGCCGGAGGAACGCTTCGGCGGCGGTGTCATTGCGCACGTCGGCACCGAAGGCACCGTCGGGGCAGAACTCGACGACTGGAGATTTGACACCCGCGCTCTTCACCACTTCGAGCGACACGCCATCGCGGAGGAAGACGAAGGCGGCGCCGTCGAGCAATTGCCTGGTGGCGTCGTCGAGCCCGCTGTTGTTCATGGACTTCATGCCTGCGTCGCCCGCGGCGGCCATCGTGATGCCGTAGATGCCGTAGGGTTTGCCGGTTCCGTTTCTCCAAGCCTCCACATCACGGCGTGCGACAAGGAACGGGCCGGAGCCATGCAACAGGAAGTCATGCGCGAACGCTTCGGACTGATCCCGGGTGATGCGGAGGTTGGAAAATCGTCGCAGCAGCATCTCTTCGACACCGGAGCCAATATTCACCGGCCACAGCGTGACTTCGGCCTCCGGCAGATGCTTTTCCAGAAGTGCGAGAACACCCGGCGTGTGGCCGATGTCGCCGATGTTCACGGTCTGCCACGAGGAACGCAGGACGATCCGCGGACGGCGGGGGTCGGCCGCAGAGGCGCAGATGGCCGCGAGCGTGGCCGCAGCGGCCGTCGATCCGAAATGTCGGCGTGAGAGGAAGCGGTTTTGTTGGCTGCGGTTCATGGTTGAAAATGGGTGGAGCGTTGCTGGAAAGCGCTGCCATGGCGGTGGATGCAATCAACGCTTGCGCAGCAGCTCAGAGAGCGCCACGGCTCTCACGATGTCCTTGATGCGGTAGTCATGCTTCTTCGCCTCGGCTTGGATGGCGTCGAGATCGTCCTGGTCGTCGAAGGCGAGAGCGCGGCGCAGCGCGTAGGTGCCGAGTTGCTCGATGAAGGCCCGGGCCACCTTATCGCGATCCGCGAGGAGAAGTTTCTTGAACTCGCTCGCATCCTTGAAGGGGCGTCCATCGGGCATCACCCCGGAAGGATTCACCGCGGGGTCGGCACCGACTCCGGCCGCGACCCTCTCCTTCGTGCGCCACTGGCCGATGGCATCGTAGTTGTCCCAGACGAGGCCGAGCGGATCGATCTTCGCATGGCAGGCGGCGCAATTCGCGTCGTTGCGGTGGGCTTCAAGCTTGTCGCGGAGCGTGGCTTTGACGCTCGTGGGCGGATTCGGTTCGATGGCGGGCACGTTGGCCGGCGGCGGCGGGGGCGTCTTGCCGAGAATTGTCTCACTGAGCCAGACACCGCGATGCACCGGACGATGGCGCGTGCCATCGGATGTGAGGCCGAGCACGGCCCCCATCGTGAGCAGGCCACCGCGATGGCTCTCCGGCGTGAGTGCCACCCGCTGGAAGTTGCTCGTCTTCGGCTCCGGCAGTTTGTAGAAGTCGCAGAGCCGCGCATTGGCCATGGTCCAGTCGGAATCAATCACGGCGTCTACCGTCAGATTCTTCGTGAACAACTCGCGGAAATACTCGACGACCTCGCCTCTCATACTCTCCTCCAGCCAGGCGTCGTACGTTGGATAGAGTTTCTTATCCGGCACGAACATCCCGAGACGGTTGAGTTGCAGCCACTGTCGCGCAAAGTCGTCGACGAAGCGGTTGCTCCGCTTGTCGGCCACCATGCGATCTACCTCCTTCGCCAGCGCAGCGTCATTCAAATTGCCCTTTCTGGAAGCGTTGAAGAGTTCCTCGTCAGGCATCGAACTCCACAGGAAATACGACAGCCGAGAGGCGAGCTCCGGCTCGGTGACTCGCTCGCGGGGCGTCGGCTCGCCTTCGACGAGGTAGATGAAGTGCCGCGAGGTCAGGACGCCCTGCAAGGCCACGCGATACGCATCGGTCATCTTCTCCCCCGCTGCGCGTTCGGAGCGATACGACGCCAAATACTCCTCCAACTCATCCTGTTTCACCGGCCGACGCCAGGCTCGCTCGGCGAACTTTTGCAAGTGCGCCGCGACCACTTCGGGGGTCGCGTCTTCGGGCGGCACAACCCCCTCGCGCCGGGACCGTTCGGCAGCGGTGACCAAGGGACCTTCCCACTCGATCCAATCCAGAAGCACCGTCGAAAAGATGCCGTTGCCCTTGTCGTCGAACATCTGCGGCGCCATCGGGTTCATCAGCAGAGTCTCGCTACTATGCGTGAAGATGTGACCCCTGCCGAGCGCAGCCCGCAAGCCGCCGCCGCCCCGCCGATCCACCCCATCGGTGGCCACGACGCAGAAATCGAGCGCCGTGGGCATCTCGAGAAACACGTCGAACTCATACACCTCTGGACTGTCCTCGGGCGCCGTCACGTCGAACTCAATGAGTCCGTCGACGGTCTCCTCGCTGGTCCGCTTGCCGATGCTCAGGTGGGCCGGTTGGCCGCCGGGCGGACGGATGCCGCTGGCCTGAATGCGGACTTTGTAAAGCCCGCTGTGCTCCGGTCCCGTCTTGCCGAACCAGTTGGCCGAAAGTGCGGGCTGGGTGCTGCCGGGAAACATCAGGGATCGAAGCGGCCGCTTGATGCCGAACCGGCCCAACGCCTCCTGCTGGGTCTTTCCACCTCCATAACGCAGTTCCGCCGCAGTCTTGCGGACTTTGCGGGGCTCGCCAGACACCGGGGGAAGACCGCGGTCGAGCACCGTCTCCGCCGCGCGGTAGTAGCGATCGACGTGCGACGGCGACAGTGACAGCTCCGACCCGATCCGCTCAAACCCATGCCACAGCGCGTCCTCATTCAGTTCCCCCGGCTTCGCCGGATCGTAGCGCACACCGAGCAGGTCGTAGACCGTATTTTGGTACTCCTTCCGGCTCAGCCGATAATGCGTCACCGCGGGCCGGGCCGCCATCCGCGCCGCCCGACCAGCCTTCACGAGCGAGTCGAGGCTCGTGACAAACTCCGCAATCTCATCCTGAGTCGGACGCGGCTCCTTCTCCGGGGGCATTTCCCCGGCGTTGACACGCTCGATGACCTCCGCCCAGAGGTGCGTGTCGACGCCCGACTTGAAGTCGCGCGAGAGCTGATCGATGCGGATGTTGCCCTCCTCCTTCTCCGGCCCGTGGCAGCGGCCGCAGTGCTTCAGGAGGAAGGCCTCGAACGGCTCG
>JBIIOL010000321.1:0-4653 GCA_044336965.1 Pirellulales bacterium
CAAAGGCGGGATAACCTGCGTTCTTGATCGCCTGCACGTTGTTGAACGCACCGTTGGTGAGCACGTTCAGGGTGGCTCCACTGCTCGTGTTCGAGAGCGGATCGCCGGTCAGTCCCGGGGCGATGATGCAGATGCGGCCGACGGCCAACCGGCCGCTGGAGCCCTGCGGAGCACAGCCGTCACCGACGATGTTCGGGGCATCGGACCAGTTCTCCCGTAGTCCGCCGACATCGGACCGTGCAATTCGGCTGTTGAGTTGCTGACGGAGGTCGGGCACGCCAGCCTGCGCCTGCACCTGCGGTGGCAGCTGCGGCAGCGGCACCACGCCGGGCTCCGAGGTCTCGGGGGCTGTCGGCGCCTCATCGGTTGCCGAGGGCTCGACACCGGCGGCCATCGGATCGCCTGGCAGACGAGGCGGCTTCGGTTGCTCCGGCACAATCTGCCGCGGTGTGCCACCCTGGGGCGGGCTTGTCGTGGTCTTCGACTGACCTTGCGCGTTCGCATGAGAGGCGAAGCTCGCCGAAGTTCCTCCGGCCGGCTTGGCCGACGAAGCGAGCGCTCCCGTGACGCTCTTGGCATGCAATGCAGGCAGTCCCATCGCCTCCCGCTTCGCCTCCTCGACGATCATCGCGAAGTCGCTGTAGCCGGGCACTCTGGCTGGCGCCGCCTCGGCCTCTTCGGTGACGGGAGTTCCGATCATCGGCTCCACGACGACATTTTGAAACCGATCAGCCAGATCGAATCCGGGCCGATGCACCGCGGCTGGCAACGGGTCTGCCGCACCCGATGCTTCTTCCACAGAAGCATTGTCGACGATCGGAGGCATCACGAGATTTGGAAAGCGGGCAGCCAGATCCTCCGCCGCCGCGGGACCGACACTGGCGACGATGCCCCCCAGCACAAGGCCTTGCCGCAGGGCGAGCTGCATCGCGTTGCAGGCTTGCCGAGTTGTCCAAGAAAACCAACGCTTCGCCATGTGACACCCCAATGCTCGTGCGAAACCGTGCAACGACAGCCTGGCTGGTGGGCAAGACCACACGGTCCACCCCCCTTCAACGGAGTGATCGGCCCCCCCCCATTCGAGTCTCCATGAGCAATCATCCGCTCGGAGTGAATCTTGCAGAGCGAGCATCCGTCAACCGGCACGACCAGCACGGCCTCCGTAACCAGCACACTCAAACTGCCAACACGGCAGCCGCAGGGTTTTGCCAGTTGTTGCAGTCGATACCCTCAGGCGGGGAATGACGGCATACAAGTCACGCGACACGCCTGACCGCTATAAAAAAATAACTCTAAAGGGGGGTATGTCGTGGCCCGGGATCTTGTCACCAATTCGCCCCGCCCCCCTTTTTGCTATCGTTTTTTGCCTCCGAGCCTCAGCCCGGCCGGAAGGGCTCTGCCGGGTGCACCGTTGCATATTTCCGTCATGCCGATCCCATCGCTTCCGCTCCGGGCTTCGGTTGGCGTCCATGGCTTCTGGGCACGATCTCTTTTTTCAACTGTGATGAGGAGACTCTCCATGCGTCGAATGATGGTTGCCCTGCTCGTCACCCCCATGCTGGCCGGAGCGGCAGCGCTCCACGCCGCGGAGCCGGTCACCTTCCCCCGCACGACGATCGACCTCGGCACGGTCGTGAGCGATCTCGACAAGAGCGTCCGCTTCTACACCGAAGGAATCGGGTTTCGTGAACTCAAGGGCTTCGACGTGTCGGCCGACATCACCGCGGCCGCCGGCCTCACCGACTCCAAGCCGCTCTCGATCCGTGTGCTCGTGCTCGGCGAGGGCCCCGAGGCCACGAAGCTGAAACTCATGCAGGTGGCCGGCACGTCGCCGCGAACCGGCGACACCGACTTCATCCACTCCCACACCGGATTCCGCTACCTGACGATCTCGGTGGACGACACGACCGCGGCTCTCGAACGGCTCGCCAAGCTGGGCGTGAAACCGCTGGCGAAGTCGCCCGTGGCGCTGCCCGAATCGCTCGCCCCTGGAATGTATCTCACCTGCGTCCGTGATCCGGACGGCAACATCGTGGAGTTACTCGGCCCACGGAAGTAGACGATCGATCCCCGGCTCGCGCCGGGGGCTTGTATGCACCCGGAATCGGGCGGCGGCGTTCGGCTTCGCCGTCTAACGCCGTGGGATCTTGCCGGCCTGCTCCAACCACGTGATCACCTGGTCAGCCAACTGGTCGGCCGGTGTGGAGGCCGAATCGACGACCAATTCAGGGCTCAGCGGTTCCTCGTAGGGATCGTCGATGCCTGTGAAGCCCTTGATCTCACCCGCCCGAGCCTTCTTGTAGAGGCCCTTGGGATCCCGGCTTTCACAGACCTCCAGCGGTGCCCGTACGTGGATCTCGATGAAGTCGCCCGGAGCCAGCATGGCCCGCACGGCGTCGCGATCCCGGCGATAGGGGCTGATGAATGCCGTCAGCGCGACGATGCCCGCCTGCGCAAAGAGTTCGGTCACGGCACCGATCCGGCGGATGTTCTCTTCGCGGTCCTGGGCGGCGAACCCCAGGCCGAATCGCTTGGCAAACTCGTCGCCATGCCGCTCCTTGAGGAGGGCGGGCGCCGCGTTCAGCCCCAGCCGCACGTTGTCGCCGTCGAGCACGAAACTCCGCACGCCACGGCCATGCAGGCGGTGGTCGACGAGATTCGCCAGCGTGCTCTTGCCGCAGCCCGAGAGCCCGGTGAACCAGAGCACGCAGCCCCGATGGCCGGCGGCCCGCTCACGTTCGTCGCGGCTGACCGCATGGGCATGCCAGCGAACATCGACTGTCTCGCCACTGTCTGTCATGGGATTCCCATACTCCTCGCGCTTCATGCCTGGGTTGCACACACCACGCCCGGCCGGATCACTCCCAGCCGCCGAGTTGCACCGTGCGTTTGAACCGCTGCGGCTCACCCCCGGGATTGGCACCGCCGCGTTCGATGTCGAGCTCGATTTTTTCACCCGGTCCGCGGCGGCCCACCAGTTCGGTGAGGGCCTCGAAGTTGGCGACCGGCTGCCCATCGATGCGGTGGACGATGTCGCCGATTTGGATGCCCGCGTCTGCAGCCGCCGACTCATCCTGCACATGCGTGATCAGGCAGGGGCCGATCACCGACTGACCCGCCACGCCGAGCTTGCCACCCTTCCGCACATCGATCTTGGTGTCGGGAAGCTTTTCCGCAAGGGCCGTCAGCGCCGCATCGCCGGCGCCCGTGCCGTAGAGTTGCAACTGTTCCAGACCCTTCAGCCGCCCAAGCACGGCCAGGCTCGCGTCGTCGAGCCGCACGCCGTGCACGCCCACATGTGCCACATGGCGGAGGCGGGCGAGCAGCCGCAGGTCGTCGCTCTTGCCCGTCCACGACGCATTGAACAGCGCGTGCAGGCCACGCTGCCCGCTGGGCAGGAACCCCTCGGTGATGACCGCCCCCAGCGATTCGAGCCTGGCACGGGCCGCTTCGGCCAGCCCCAGAGTGTGAAAGTCGAGCGTGGCCTCGGCCATGCCGGCCACGGCGGCATCGGAACCCTCGGCAAGGTCCTCGAGAGCCCGTTCAGCGGAGACGGCCAGATCGGCATCCTCGCCGGCCAGCATCTCCCGCAGGATTTCGACGGCCCGGCTGCTCACCTCCAGATCACCCCGCCCGATCGCCTGCCGCAGGGGCTCGATCGCTGCCGGGCCGGCCGCGGCGAGGCTGCGGGTCGCCGCCTCCCGCTGGGCAAACTGCTCGGCAGCCAACTGGTCGATCCACCCGCTGATCTGCGCGGCGTCGGGCGGCGCAGCCGGCTCCTCTGCCACAGCCAGCCCAGCGGCGATCACCTGCAGAGCCATCAACGCGACTGGCCACAGCCCAGCACGGCGGGCTGCTACGGTGGAGAAGGATGTGACGGCAATCATGAGAGAAATATACCCGTTTTTCCGGCCGACCAACCGAACGGGTGCCCGCCATCCCGGTTTCATCAGGGCCGCTGTTCCCCGGGGTACACTTGTTTCACTGCTGTCCGTTCCGCCGGTCCCGCCCGAGCCGTCTCCCGCCATGTCCCTCTCCATCTCCACCGACCGCACGCCGCGCCCTCCCCTGCCGACGACCCGCGCCGAGATGCTCGCGCGGGGCTGGGATTCTGTCGACGTGGTGTTCGTCAGTGGCGATGCCTATGTCGATCACCCCAGCTTCGCCAACGGCCTGCTCGCCAGACTCCTGGAGGCGGCAGGCTTCCGCGTGGCGGTGCTCGCCCAGCCCGACTGGAGCAGCTGTGACGCCTGGCGGCAGTTCGGCCGTCCCCGCCTCTTCTTCGGCATCTCGGCGGGCAACATGGACTCGATGATCAACCACTACACCGCCAACCGTAAGGTCCGTAACGACGACGCCTACTCGCCCGGGGGCGCCATCGGCCGGCGGCCCGACCGGGCCACGCTCGCCTATTGCCAACGGTCGCGGGAGGCGTTTCCGGGGGTGCCTGTGGTCGCCGGCGGCGTCGAGGCGAGCCTCCGTCGGATCGCCCACTACGACTACTGGAGCGACACGGTCCGCCGGTCGATCATTCTCGACTCGAAGGCCGATCTGATCGTCTTCGGGATGGGGGAGCGGACGGTGCTCGATGTCGCCCGAGGACTCGACACGCTCACTCAACAGGCCGCCAGCCACGAAGCCACCAGCGGCATG
>JBIIOL010000322.1:0-4616 GCA_044336965.1 Pirellulales bacterium
GAGTAGGCGTTTCCGGGGTGTTTGGTGCCTCCGGACTTTGCCTGCTGGGCAGGGGAGAAGTGCCCGCAGCCCCCAACTGATAACGCGTCCCTGGGTTTGCCGAACTTCCTCATTAGCCCCGGTTGCGACCGCTGCCTGAACCCCGGCGGCGGCGGGCCGGAACAGAGCCACGACGTGATCTCACGAGGTGATCCCATGCTGACATCATCCAGTCTGCAAACCGTCCTCAAGGGCATGGCCGTGGCGGTGCTGCTGACGGCCACGAGCCAGATCTCGGCCGCGCCGATCAATGGCGGCGTGGAGGCCCCCACGCCCGACGTCTTCTACAACTTCTACGTGCCCCCCGTGCCTGCGGGTGCCTATCCCGGCGTCGGTGCGCAGCTCTACGTGGCGCCCCGCCCAGTGCCGCCACGGGTGGGCCACACTTGGTACACGTATCCGCCGTTCATGCCCCACGAGTTTCTCTACAAGCACCGCCGGCACTACGTCCGCCCGGCTGGTGCGATGGGCATGCGGACCGACGTGCATGCCTATTGGTGGTGATTTCGTGGTGAGTGGTTACTGGCTGCGAGTACGCAAGACACACAGGAAGGCGTTTGGTTCATGAAGGTTCTTCTGGGTCGATTGATCGTCACCGCGGTCGCGGTGGCCTGCTTGGCTGCCGCCACACGGGCGGCGGTCGCCGGTGGAGAGGATGCCTTCGAGAAGAGGTACTTCCTGCGGAGCCAGGGCAAGAGCTGGCACAGCGCGTGGTATGACCCATGGGTGGGGCGGCCGATGGCGCTGGTCGTGCCTCCGACCGCCGAATTCACGACGGAATATGGCTGGGGTGTGCCGAGTTCACGCGTGGCACCGATCTACCATCAGTTCCGGCGGCCGTATCCGGGACCGGGTGCCGTGCAGGGCGGGCGGGCCTTCATGCCGACGCCCAATCAGCCAAGCGACACGGTGCAGTTCGGCGTGCATCCCGTCCGCGGCCCATGGGGCGCGTACTGACGACGCGCAAAACATCAGCGCGTCAGGTAACGATCGATTCCGCGGCGGCCAGCCGCTCCCTCGCCATCGTCGCCCACGGGCTTTCCGGCGCGAGTGCCAGGAAGGTTCGCAGATGCCGTTGGGAGTCGAGCTTTTGGCCCACGTCGTGCAGCACGCCGGCCATGTGCCAGTGGGCGTCGGCATAGTCGGGCTGCTGGCGGAGCACGCCGTCGAGTGCGGCGAGTGCCAGTTCGTGCTCGCCCAGTTCCGCCAGCACACAGCCGAGACTTGACCGCGCCTCGAGGTGATCGGCGTCGAGTTCCACGGCTGCGTAATACCGCTCCCTGGCGGCGGTGAGGTCGCCTGCGCGATAGAGCAACTCGGCCAACATGAAGACGATCTGGGACGTCGGCCCCTGGGCCTGGAGTACGGCCCGCAGGGCCTCGGCGGCCTCGGACAGCGCGCCCGCGGCCTCCAGGTCAGCGGCGAGGTCGAGCAGGTCGGTGACGGAAGCCGGATCACGCGGATCGTCGGCGAGGGCTTCGTCCGCGGTAAGGATTGCGGCGATGGACACGGTCGCAACGTTCGGCTGCGCCGTCGTCCTGGCATCGGCGGGCGTCAGGCCGTGCGTGTAGAAGCCCAGCTGGAGCTGGCCGCCGGCGCCCACCAGGCGATCGTTGTGGAGAATGCTCAGCCGCCGTCCGTCCGCCACGATCCGCTCCGCCATGCGTGCCGCCTCGACGGCACCGCCCGGAGAGAGTCTGGCGAGCTTCGTGTCGATCTCGCGCAGGGAAAGACCTGCCTCGAGCAGCCGCACGAGCTGTCGCCCCACCACGAGCTGAGTGAAATCAAACCACTCGATCGATCCCGATCGCCGTGACGGCTCGAGCAGTCCGCCCCGCAGCCAGTGACGCACCGCCGCCCGCGGCACGCGGAGCACGTCGGCCATCATCGCCACGGTGTAGAGACGGCTCACGCCGGGGTGATCGTCCTCGGTGTGCTCGTCTTCAAAAAGCAGAGGCGACCGGGGCGATGCGGACCGCTGACTGCGGCGCGGTGCGGCGCCTAAGCCGGCATGCCTGCCGCGTGACTGCTGAGACGGGTCGTCCGTGACCTTGGTGGACATGCCGGTTTCCTGATGGGTTGCCAGAATCTAGCCGACGATGCGGCTGCGTCCAAACGGCCCGAAGGAAGTCCGGTCGCCAGCGGCCGTCGCTGCTCGCTGACTGGAGGGGCGGTAGGATGTCCCGACCGGATTCTGCCAACGTCCCGTTCATGGCCGCATCAAGTCATGGTCGTATCCAGGAGATCGCCCCGATGCCCATTCTGAAGTCGATCGTTTTCATCGCGGTTGTGTCAGTGGTCGTCGCGATGGACTGTGCCGGGCGGTGTGCCATCGCCGCCCCTCCGGCGGCCATGCAGTCCGAGCCGACGAATGCCGAGGAGACGGCGGCAAAGAAGAAGGCGGCCGAGGCCGCGATCGCCGCGAAATACGATGCGCTCGTCGCGACGCTCTCTGCCGAGGAACAGGCCTGGGAGAAGGTGCTCCAGCAGCACCTTGGCAGTTTCTACCTGCCACACCACCAGGCGGATAAGGTGGCGGGAAGAAGCAACGCTTGGGATTTCGTGAAGGACGACCCCGCCCTCCCACGCGTGCTGCTGATCGGCGATTCGGTCTCCCGCGGCTACACGGCCGCCGTTCGCAAAGCGCTCGCCGGGAAGGCCAACGTGCACCGTGCGCCGGCCAACTGCGGCCCCACGGCCAGCGGTATCAAAAACATCGATGCGTGGCTCGCCGATCATCCCGGCGGCGGGAAGTGGGACGTGATCCACTTCAACTTCGGCATTCACGACCGCGGCACGCCCGTGGCCGACTACACGGCGAGGCTCGAGCAGCTCGTGCAGCGGATGAAGCAGACCAACGCGAAGGTGATCTGGGCGAGCACCACGCCGATCCCGGACAATCCCGAGCGGAAGCAGACCGCCGCGTCGATCGTGGAACGCAATGCCGCTGCGGCCGAGGTGATGCAGAAGCACGGGGTGGCGGTCGACGATCTCTTCGGATTTATTACGCCGCGTCTGGCCGAGATGCAGCGGCCGAAGGACGTGCACTTCAAGGACGAGGGCTACGACATGCTCGGACAGAAGGTGGCCGAGTCGGTCGCCGATGCCCTGAAATAGCGGGCCGGTAATCAGCGAGCGAGCTGTCAGCGGGCCGGGGAGGCGTGCTCGACGATGAAGTCGACGATGGGTGTCGGGTCTTCGAGGCCGTGGGGATGGTGGCCGCAGTCGGGCTTGTGGATGAACTCGATCGTGCCGCCGAGCTGCCGATAGCGTTCCTCGATCAGGAGGCCGTTCTCGGCGGGCGGCACCACGTCGTCGACGTCGCCGACCACATGCACAAGCGCGATGCCAGCCTTCGCGAGCGTCGGCAGCGTGTCGATCGGATTGCCTCGGTAGGCGAGGGCCGCCGCTTCGTCGGGGAAGTGATAGGACTCAAGGCATGCCGCCCAGTCCTTGGGGCTGCCCTTGCCCTTCCCCTTGCCGCCCGGCCAGCTCTTGAAGTCGCAGACGGCAGCATCGCCGTAGATCACCGACACCTTGTCGGGATGGTCGGCAGCGAAGCGATGGGCGTAGAGGCCGCCCCGGCTGATCCCGATGAGCGCCGGCTTCGCAGCCATGCCGCGGCGGACGAGTTCGGCGTGGAAGGCGGCGAGCTTGGCAACCGCATCCGGGGAACCGAACGTGTTGCCCACGTCGAGGAACGCATGGTGGAACCCTGCGGTGACAAGCTGCGGCGCGGCGCACCGCTCCGTGAAGGCGTCGGGGAACATCATGCACCAGCTCCACGGATTGCCGGGCAGCGGTGTCTCGGGCTCGACGACCCAGGCAGGCGTGCCCTCGAACAGGAAGCGGTGCCGTACGTGGCCGTGCCAGCGGTCGATCGTCTCACCGTGAAAGGCGAGGTCGGCCGATACGGTCACCGGGGCTGCCGTATCGGCCGCGAGAATCTCGACCGGGCCGTAGCATGCGAGGACGGCGATGATGAGCAGCGGGTAGCGCGAGGTGCTCCAGACAGTACGACAGGGGATCATGAGAAGAGCTTCGTCACGGCCTGAGCCTTCACCAGTTCGCGGGGCTGATTGAGGTGGTTGTAGACGATCGTCTCCGGCTCGATGCCCAGGGCGTGGTAGATCGTCGCCAGCAGTTCCGTGGGATGGACCGGATCCTCAAGCGGCGCCGAGGCCGTGGCGTCGCTCTTGCCGTGCACGTAGCCACGCCGGATGCCCGCGCCGGCGATCACCGAGGTGAAGCAGTAGGGCCAGTGGTCGCGGCCATCTGCCGAGTTGTTGTTGCCCGACGTGCTCACGCCCTTCTGTGGCGAACGGCCGAACTCGCCCACCGCCACCACCAGCGTGTCCTCGAGGAGGCCGCGTTCATCCATGTCAGTGAGAAACGCCGACAGCCCCTGGTCGAGCATCGGAGCCGACTGGTCCTTCATCCGCTTGTCGAGCCCGACGTGCTGGTCCCACGAGTGATTATCGGAATTCGCCACCTTCGGCCAGACCACCTCCACCACCCGCGTGCCCGCCTCGACGAGCCGACGGGCCAGCAGCAGGCTCTGTCCGAAGGTGTTGCGA
>JBIIOL010000323.1:0-4608 GCA_044336965.1 Pirellulales bacterium
GCCGCGACGCTTGGCAAGCGACACGATCCGGTCCATCCGCGACTGGTCGTTTTGTTTTTCCATGAACTGGTGCACTCGGCGTGGGGAACGGTGGTTGACGGAGGCGCTCGCTGGATGGCGGCCCGCTTTCGGGCCCGCCCCGAGGAGTGTAGTAAGCCCGCCGCGCCGCGGTCCACCTCAGGCGGGATCTGCGGCATCAGCGTGAAGCCAGCCCGTGGCGGCCGCCGCACCGTCCGGCCCGCGGTCGAGCCGCGGTACGACAGCGAGGCTGTCGATGGCGGCCGCGGCGGGAAGGTCGACCTGCATGCCGAGGTCGATCAGATTGCGGCCACCACGCGACGTGGCGAAGGCGGCGGTGATCGCGGAGGCCGCGTCGGCAAGCGAACATGCGTCACCTGTCGCCGACGACAGCACGCCGCGGAACGTTTCCAGCGTGGCGGCGGCGGTGGCGTCGAGCGTGTCGCCACGGGCGCCGGACAGGCGGCTGGCCGCATCGAGAATGGCGCCCGCTGTCAGCAGATCCTCTTCCGTGACCTGCCCGTCGGTGCCGGCGCAGACGAGATGGATGTCGGACGTGCCATGCGCCACGGCGAGTTCCCGGGCCCGCGCCGCCACGGCAGCCCGGTTCACGATCGCGCCGATGAGCACCTCGGCGGCAGCCGTGCAGGCGCCGAGCGCGGCGGTGCCGTTGGTCGTCGTGATCACGATTCGTCGGCCGGCCACGCGTGCCCGCGAATATTCAAGCGGAGAATTGCCAAGGTCGAAGCCATCGATCCGCAGACCGCCACGCTCGCCCCCCAGGAGCACGCCGGAGCCGGAGCCAAAGCCGGCCGCCAGGGTCCGGGCCGCGTCGACCGTCAGCACCGGCCGGACGCCGGCCGCGCCGTGGGCGAGAGCCGTAATGATCGTGGTGGAGGCCCTCAATACGTCGATCACAACCGCGATCCCTCCCGCGACCGCCCCCGGCGGCATACGATTGAACAGTTTTTGGCAGTGCCAGTGCATCGCTGTTTCAGGAGTGAACGTGTCGAACGAGCCAGCCGTCACCATAGACCACGCCCCGAGCGGTGTCGACAAGAGCGGAGCCAAGGTCCGCGGTATGTTTGCCGAGATCGCGCCCCGGTATGACCTCGTCAACCGGATGCTGTCGGGCGGCATCGATGTCTGGTGGCGGCACGTCACGGTCTCCCGCGCGGCGCCGCCGCCGCGGACGGGGGCGGTCCTCGACGTCTGCACCGGGACGGGCGACCTGGCGCTGGCCTACCGGGCAAAGTGCGGGCCCGAGGTACGCATCGTCGCCTCGGACTTCTGCCGGCCGATGCTCGACCGCGGCATCGAGAAATCGGCGAAGACCGGTGTGGCGATCGAGTGGGTGGAGGCCGACGCGATGGCCCTCCCCTTCCCTGCCGCGACGTTCGACCTGGTCACCGTGGCGTTTGGCCTCCGCAACATCGCCGACACGTCCCGCGGGCTCGAGGAGATGGCCCGGGTGTGCAAGCCCGGCGGCCGACTGGCGATCCTCGAGTTCTCGCTGCCGCGAAACGCCATCATCCGCAACGCCTACCTCTGGTACTTTCGCCGCGTGCTGCCCTTCATCGGCAACACCGTCGCCCGCAACGCCTCCGATGCCTATACCTACCTCAACCAGAGCGTGGAGGCGTTTCCTTCCGGAGAGGCCCTGGCCTCGCTCGTTCGGGCTGCGGGCTTCGAGCGGGTCGATATGGTGCCGTTGACGTTCGGCATCGCCACCCTCTCCATCGCCACCCGCGCCTCCTGAGATACGCCATGCCGTTGTCCCCCCCCCACTCGTCCGCTTCCCTGCCGCTCGTGCTCGGCATCACAGGTGCGTCAGGAGCCGCGTATGCCGTGCGGTTGCTGGAAGTGCTGCTCGAGGCGGGACGGGAGGTTCACTTGTCGATCAGCCCGTCGGGCCAGGCCGTTACGGCCGAGGAACTGGGGATCCGCATCGACCTCGATCGTTTCGAGCCGGAGACGCTGCTGGGCAAGGCTTCGCCGGCGCTTGGACGCCTTGATCGTCTCAACTACTTTCATCACAAAAACCTGATGGCGCCGATCGCCAGCGGCTCGTTTCTGACCGCGGGCATGGTGATCTGCCCGTGCAGCGGGAGCACGCTCTCGGCGGTGGCTCACTCGATGGGAGAAAACCTCATCCACCGCGCCGCCGAGGTGCATCTCAAGGAGCGGCGAAAACTGGTGGTCGTGCCGCGTGAAACTCCGCTCTCCCTGCCGCAACTGAAGAACATGCAGGCGATTCACGAGGCTGGGGCCGTCGTGCTCCCGGCGGCCCCAGGCTTCTACCACGGCGCCACAACCGTCGCCGACCTGGTCGACTTCGTGGTGGCACGGATCTGTGACCAGCTCGGCGTGGCCAACACGCTCGTGCGCCGCTGGGGCGAGTCGACCTGATGGCTGCGACGCTGCGCACCTACCTGGAGCTGGTACGGTTCAGCCACACGATCTTCGCGCTGCCGTTCGCGATCATGGCGGTGCTGATCGCGGTGGCTGCCGGAAACGGCCCCACCACCGCCGCGGGGTGGCTGCCCGGGCTCAGGCCGATGGCCGGAATCCTTCTCTGCATGGTGACGGCCCGCACGGCGGCGATGGCCTTCAACCGGCTGGTCGACCGGGCGATCGACGCGGCCAATCCGCGAACCGCGTCTCGCCATCTCCCGCGGGGTGCTGTCGGCGTGGCTGAGGTCGTCAGCCTTGTCGTCGCCTCGTGTGCGGCGTTCATCGCAGCCACGCTGCTCTTTCTGCCCAACTGGCTGCCGGTGGCTCTCTCCGTGCCGGTGCTGGCCTGGCTGCTCGGCTACAGCTACGCGAAGCGGTTCACGATGTTCGCCCATGTCTGGCTCGGGGCGGCGTTGGGTCTCGCGCCGGTGGCAGCATGGATCGCCCTGCGGGGCCAGGAGATCCTGGGAGATCCGGCCGACATCCTCCCCGCGGCCATCCTCGGGCTGGCCGTCACCGTCTGGGTGGCGGGCTTCGACACGATCTATGCCTGTCAGGACGCCCAGTTCGACGCCACACACGGTCTGCAGAGCATCCCGGCGCGTCTGGGCGTGCCGCGGGCGCTCACGCTCGCTGCGTTTCTGCACGGGCTCACGCTCCTGCTGCTCGCCCTGCTCCCGCTGGTCGTGCCGCAACTGGGGGCGATCTATTGGCTGGCCCTGGCGGCGATCACGGCCCTGCTCATCTGGGAGCACTCGATCGTCCGCCCGGACGACATGTCGCGGGTGAACGAGGCATTTTTCAACGCCAACGCGATCATCGGCCTGGTGCTGCTGGCCGCGATCGCCGTCGACCTGTGGCGGTAAGCGGCCCCGCAGGAACTGGTTTTCGACGGCCTGTGCGCTGATTTGGTCCCACCTGTTGCGGATCGACCGGGGGTGCGGTTTAAGCTCCGGAGGATTCGCTGCCCCGATCACCGGCCGCCCCGCCCCATCGCAGGAACATCATGATCCGCGCCATCGCACCATCGCTCGACCCCATCCGCGAGAAGATCGAAGCGGGGGAACGCCTCAATGCGGCCGAAGCCGAGATGCTCTGGGACGAACGGCTCGATCTGCACGAACTGGGCGAACTGGCCAACCTCGTCCGCGAGCGCAAGAACGGCAACCTTGGCTGGTACAACATCAACACGCACCTCAATCCCACGAACGTGTGCGTCTACCGGTGCACGTTCTGCGCTTTCCGGGCCGATCTCCGCGATGCCCGCGGCTACGTGATGAGCGACGAGCAGATTCTCGCTCGCGGCCAGGAGGCGGTCGACTCGGGCTCGACGGAGATGCACATCGTCGGCGGCCTGCACCACCAGCGAGGCTACGAGTGGTATCTCAACATCATCCGGCTGCTGCACGACCACTATCCAACGCTCCACCTGAAGGCCTGGACGCCGGTCGAAATCAACTGGTTCTGCCACCTCACGAAGCGTTCGATCCGCGACATCCTCGTGGAGATGAAGGACGCGGGCCTCGGCAGCCTGCCCGGCGGCGGGGCCGAGATCTTTCATCCCGAAGTCCGCGACAAGATCTGCGAGCACAAGGCCGACACGAAGGAATGGTTCAACGTCCATCGCACAGCCCACTCGCTCGGCCTGCGAAGCAACGCCACCATGCTCTACGGTCACATCGAGAACGCCTACCACCGCACCGATCATCTCCTCAAGCTTCGCGAACTGCAGGACGAGACGGGTGGCTTTCAGACCTTTATTCCCCTGGCATTCCATCCCGAGAATACCCGGCTCTCGCACATCCCGAAGCCGACCGCGGCGATGGACCTGCGCACGGTGGCGGTGGCTCGTCTGGTGCTCGACAACTTCGACCACGTGAAGGCCTACTGGATCATGCTCGGCATCGGCACCGCTCAGGCAGCCCTAGCCTACGGGGCTGATGATTTGGACGGCACGGTACGGCACGAACTCATCTACCACGACGCCGGCGCCACGACGCCGGAGGTGCTCTCGGTCGACCATATTCAGCGGCTCATCTGCGAGGCGGGCCGCGAACCGGTGGAACGCGACACGCTCTACCACCGCGTCGTCCGCGACGGCACGCAGTGGACCGCGCTGCCCGTCACCGCGTCGTA
>JBIIOL010000324.1:0-4606 GCA_044336965.1 Pirellulales bacterium
GGCCGCCCACGACTTCCTGGCACAGGAGCGGCAGCAGCACGTCTGGGCCGAGTTGCCCGGCTGGAACCTTGCCGAACTCATCCGCAGCCGCCGGATCGACGAACTGGCACTCCGTCGACAGGCCTTCTTCGATTCCCTCGGCGTCGAAGAGACCACCACCGCCGTGCTCGCCTGGGCGATCCTCGTGGAATCGGCACTGCTCGATGAGCGGCTCGCCACAGACATGCGTGAGAGCGGCGTCGCCGGCCACTCGAGCAGCACGCTCGGCGCCTGCGCGGGCCCCTTCTACGGTCCTCATCCCAGTCCTGAAGCCCGGGCGGCGTTCAACGGCTATGTCCGCCGTCGCTGGCCGATCAGTGTGTTTGCCCTCGATCCCGTCAGTCAGGAGCAGAATGTTGAAGAACAGTATGCCCAACGGCGTGAGATGCAGGTGGCGATGGCGATGGCGTTTGCCAGCGGCAGGGCCAACGGTCAGGCACTCGCCCGCTACGCCCGCCGGCTGGAGACCGACCTGGCCACCATCTCGCTGAATAAGACCGCCGTCGGCTTCACCCATGGCACCGACACCTTTGGCTGGCGGTTCTACCCCCGCATCCAGCCGCCACCGACGCGAGGCAACCTCGCCACTCTCACCGACACCCTCTGCGGCACGTCTTCCACCACCCGCGACCTCGCCTCGCGTCGCCTCGAGCCGGGCATGCGGGAGTGCACCGCGATCGTCGTGATGCCGTCGTTCGTGCCTTTCGTGACGTTCGATGTGAGGACCAACTGGTTCTCGCTCACGCATCCGAAGGCCACCGACCAGAGCATGCAGCAGGCGATACTCCTCTCCCGCAGCGTGAAATCGATGCAGCAGACGGCGGCCCGCTGCTGCCATTCGGGCGATGCCTACCGCGACAGCGATGTGGCCATGTTGCTCCGCAGCATCGATCATTTCGACCGCATGCTGCCGCTGCAGACGATGCTCGCGCAGATCCCATACGAAAACACAGCGGGCGGCTTTGAACTCTTCAATACCGGGATTACAGACCTCGCGCCCGAGCTGATCGGCTGGTATGGAGCGCAGGGTGTCGATCCCGCCGGCACCACCGTCGTGTTTCTGGTCGGCAAGGGGTTCAGCGTGCACGACACCAGCGTCATCGCCGGCGGCCGCCCGGTGAAGACCACGCTCCTGAGCCGCCAACTCCTGCGGGCCGAGATCCCGCCGGGCGTGCAGACGATCTCACCCGCGGCCCAGTGCCACAACGCGGGCGGCTGCGGCACCGCTGCCACCCGCCGCCGCACGACCCGCATCCACCTCGCCAGTAATGCCGAGCCTTTGCCCGCGCCGGCCGGCACGTCGGCCACTCCACCCGCCGCACCTGCCCGGCCGTCGCTGCGGCTCACGCTCCCGCCGGTCGACGCCGGGACGGCCCCAGCGGTCGGCCTGCCCACCGACGCGTGCGGCTGCACGCCCGACTGCCACGCCCGTGAGGTGGTCGACGTGCATCTGGCCACGCCCTACGGAGTGAGTGGCCGTCTGCTGATCCCCGTCCACGGCAACGACCGCGAATTCACCGCGAGCGACCGCTGCGTGCTGGCATTCGCCTCAGGCAATGCCGTGCGGCTGACGGCCACCAAGACCAAGGCCGGCACGTGGCGGGTGAACGAGTTCTTCGAGTCGTCGCCCGACACGATCACGATCGCGGTGCCTTCTGTGTTTGCCGCGCCGACCAAGGCGGCGGTCACCTTCACGCTGCGTGACATGGCGACCGGCATAACGGCCGGCACCTTTTCGGTTCCCGCTCCACCCTTCGACGCCCGCGCGCAGGAATACGTGCTTGCAGGGGCCGATCTCCGCAACTTTGTCGGTGACACGTCGCGGCCCGCCACCGACAAGACATTGCGTGGGGCGATCAAGCCGTATCTCGACAACGTGGGCACCGGTACCACGGCCGACGGCGTGCCTGTGGTGAACCGTGATCTCACGCTCTCTGCCGTGCTCGTCACCGATCAGAAGACGATCCCGATCGAGGGTGTGATCACGGTCACGGTCCGTGAAAACAATCAGGCCGCCGATCCGGCCGAGCCAGGCCCAGCAACGCCATAAAAGCCCTGCGCGCAGGCGACGGGATCTCTTGTCCGGCTGTGCCCGGTCCCCCGGCTTGCGCCGGGGGCTTTTATGGCGCGGCGGGATCGCGTCGTCACACCATCGCCGTGAGCGTGTCGCGAAACCGCTCGAACGAGAGCGTGTCGGCCACCCATGTCCGGCCCGTGCCTCCCGCCGCGGCCAGCGTCGCGTCGGAGGCCGCGGCAAACTCACGGATCGCCGCCACCGCGGTTGCAGGCGCATCGTCGTCGAGCAGCCAGCCACAGGCAAACCGGCCATCGACAGCCGGCATCTCATGGGCCAGATCGTGGCCCGGGGAGAGAATCACCGGCAAGCCATACGCCATCGCCTCCGCCGCCGCGTAGCCAAAGTTCTCCTGAAACGACAGCGAGATGAAGCCGTCACCGGCGAGGTGTGCCGCGGCAAGATCGGCCCCCGTCAGCGGCCCAATCAGATGCACGCGGTCCCGGCAGGTCGGCGGAATCGCTGCGACAACATCCGCCTGAGTCAGATCGCCATCCATCCCGATGATCGCCAGATGACAGCGTTCCCGAGAGGCCGCAGCGGTGGCCTCGCAAAACGCCCGCACCGTTTCGACTGGCCGCTTCACAACGTGAAGCCGGCCTACAAAAAGGAAGAGCTTCGCCGCCTCCGGAATCCCGTGACGCTGACGAAACGCGGCCCGGGCCGTCGCCCGCTCATCCAGCCGCGGCAGATCAACCGGCCAGTGCACGACGACCGTCTGATCGGCAGATCGCCCATCCGGAATCCAGGCCAGCGACTTCTCCAGACTCCGCTGCGACGAGACCACGATACGATCAGCGTGAGCCAGGAACGACCGGCCGCGGGCCTCGAGCCAGAGCCGCTTGAGCAGACCGCGGTGGGAAAGCCCCCAGGGATCGAGGCAGCCATGCGGCACCGCCCAATACCGCCGGCGGCGCTGCTTTGCCCATGTTTGGGCCCATGCCGCATGGCCGCGAAACAGCGAGTGCACGACGAGCAGGTCGGCGTCCGCCACGGCCGCATCGGCCTGACGAGCGGTTGCCGCCGACATCACACGGCAGTCGCGGGCGAGCCAGCCCGAGCCGCAGTCGAGCCGGCGGACCGACACGCCCTCCTCGATGCTCACCCGTTCGCCTTTTCCCCCGTCAGAAGGTCCATGTTCAAAAAGCCCGTTGTCGAACGACACGATCGGTGCTGCAAGTGCCCGCGAAAAATCCTGCACGGATCGGTGAAGGCCGCCGTAGGCTGGATCGTGCGTCAGGCAGACATTGCAGATTCGCATCGATGCCTCAGCCGCGCCGTGCGGCAGCGTCGCTGCCATCCGCGAGAAATACACGGGCCACGAGTCCGGCCACCGCACCACCGGCCAGTGGCCCGGCTGCATACACCCAAAGCGTGGAGAAGTCGAGCATCGCCACCGCCGAGGCAAGGGCCCGTGCGGGATTCATCGCGGCACCGGTGAACGGCAGGCCCGCCAGTGCCGCGGCCACGACGGCCAGACCGATCGGCAACGGTGCAGCAGGGCCGAGCCTGCCTCCAAACACGCAGCCGAGGAACACGGCCGACCAGACCATCGCCAGCAGCCCCTCGACGACCACCGTCTTCACGGCATCGGTCTTCGTGAAGCTGCCCACCGGCATGCCCATGGCGGTGCCTTCGCCCGCCAGGAGCCACATCACGAGCAGGCCGGCCAGGCACCCGCCGACGAGCTGCCCCGCAACGCAGGCGAGCACCCTCACGAGGCTGCCGCGACCGGTGGCGAAGATCGCCAGCGTGACGGCCGGATTGAGATGGACCGGGCCAAGCGTCCCGCAGGCGTGCATCCCCGCGACGACGGCGAGACCATAGGCCGTCGCCGAGACGATGCGGCCTGCGTCGCCCTGGGTCACGCCAGCCATCGCCAGAATGGCGATCGCGCAGAGCGTGAACGTGCCGAAGAGCTCGGCGGCGAAGCGTTTAAGGTGGTCCATGCGGGCGGGCGTCCAGATTCAGGACCGACACGAGTCCGATTGTCCGTCACGCCACTGGTGTGGGTCAAGTTTACCGCTCGCGCAAGCCTACGCCCGCGCCACCACGGCAGCCGGCCCCGTCACGCCGTCCACCCATCTTCGCAGCGGGTCGGTGACCAGCCGCAACAGCGATGCAGCTGCGACGGAGATCAGCACGAGCAGGATGATGTTCAGTGGGAATTGAATGGTGGAGAGTCCTGGGAATGTGCTGATCAGCGTCTGGTGCAGCACATAGATTTCGAGGGTGAGACCTGCCACTAGGTCGACGCCCCAGGCGAGCCATGGGACGCGCCTGAGCGGCTGCATGATGACGGGGTCGCTGAGCACGCCGATCACCAGATAGGACGCAGCGCCGACAAGCACGAAGAGCACCGGGTAGAACCCAGCGCCGATGCCCTGCACGATCATGAGGTATTTGAGCGCGAAGTACGCGATGCTCATCACAGCAGCCAGGATGCCACTCGCCCAGAAGTGGCGGAGAGGCGACGTCCGCGAGCCGGCAAGG
>JBIIOL010000325.1:0-4604 GCA_044336965.1 Pirellulales bacterium
TCGGTGCCGTGACGACGTTCTTCGTGCAGCGGGCCCGGCACGAACGGCGGCTCGCAGAGGCGAGACGCAAACTCGCTGCCTTCAAGAGCGAGGTGGTGGCGCTCTCCGATCTGCTCGACAGCCAGCAGGAACGCCATCGGATGCTGCCTCACAGTGACCCCGACTTCAAGACACCCATGGAGGGTCTCACTCGGTCGGCCTACGACAACGTGCAGTCGGCGTTGCGCCGGTATCGGGAGCGGTGGCTGGGGCTGATGGACGTGTGGGAGAGGGCGGAGGAACGGATCGGCAAGGAGACGTTCCTCGGCACGGCCGAGGCCGAGGAGGCGATCAAACTCCTCGATTCTGCCGAGGCCCGACCGCCGCTGGCCGATGTGGCGGGCGAGTGCAGCGCGCCATTGGATGCCCTGGAGCAGGCGCACGAAAAAGCCCGCGAATTGGCCGCGACGCTCGAGTCGCACGTCAACGCCACCGCCCAGCGGCTCGATGCGGTGTCGAAGCGGGGCCGATCGAATGCCGCGTTTCAGGGACCGATGGCCGAGGTGGGACGCGGCGTCGAACTCGCGAAGCAGGGGCTCGAGCCGGATCCGGTGGCTGCCCGCGGGCGGCTGGAGCAGTTTGCCACGCGGCTCGATCTTGAGATCGCACGCCTCGACGAACTCGAGGCGGTGGATGATCGACGGTCCAAGGCGGTCGCGCAGACTGCCGAGATTGTGCAGAAGGTGCGGGCCAAGCGTGCCGAAGGCTGGCTGCTGGCGGAACCGGGTGCGAATCCGGACGAACTGCTCGCGGCCGGCGAGCATGATTGCGCGCTCGCCGCGCAGTTGCTCGATGCGTGCGAGTTGGCCGGCGCCCAGTCCCATGTGGAACGGGCCGAAAAGTCCAACGCGGAAGCGCTGGCGTTGCTCGAAAGCATCGTCGCTGCCAAGACGAAGGTCGTCGACCTGCTGCCGGCATGCGTGGCCCGCCTCGAGGCGCTCGCCAGCCGGAGGGGCCAGGCTGTTCGCGCCGTCGAGCAGATCTCGGGAACGTATGCCGACAGTTCATGGGCTGACGTGGTCGACAACGTGACGAAGGCCGACGAAGGGTTGGCCCGCGTCCGCACGCTCTTGGCGGAAACGCAGGTCGCCTCAGATCATGCCCGCCAGCACTATTTCCGAGCTGTGGCGCTGGTCGAGGAGGCCGTGCGGCAGGAGGACTGGATCGAGGGTCTCTACACGGCCGTTACCGACCGACGGGCGGAACTCGACGAGCTGCGGGCCAGTCTGCCCAAGCGACACGACACCGTGCGCGGCCGCGTGACGAATCTCCTGCAGGGACTCGAACGGCAGCGTACCGATCGTGTGCGTGCCAATGAACGGGCCCGCGAGGCGGGCCGGCTGTTGCAGGCGGCCGAGCAGGGCTTCCAGATCCAGCGGCCCGACCTGCGTCAGGTCGGCCAGGTGCTTGAGGCGGCCGACACGGCTGCGGCGCGGGGTGAGGAATTGGCCGCGGAGGATGACCGGCTCGCTCGTCAGGCCTTCGATGACCTCGAGGAGACTGACGGCCTGATCCGCAGGGTTGCGGCATGGTATGGCGAGGGTGTTTCGCCCGACGTGCAGCCCGCGACGACGGCCCTGGAAAACGCGAAGTCATTCCTCTCAAGGCAGCGGTACGAAGACTCGCTGAAGGCGTCGGCCGAGGCGAACCGGCTCGCACGGGAGTCCTATGCGGAGGCGACTTCGGAGGCAGAGCGGCGGCGTCGCCGCAGGCTGGCGCAGATTCAGCAACGGCAGCTGGAGGATTCTTTCGCGCGGATGTCCCGGGGCTCTGGGCCGTGGGTGATCCAGTTGCCGGGAGGCACGTTCAGCGGGCCCGATCCGTGGCGGACGATGCACGGGCCGACGGTCTCCCACACCCCTTCCCGTTCGGCTGATTCCAGCTGGTCGAGCAACACGGCCCAGAGCAGTTGGTAGTGGATGACGGCAGGCCCCGTTCCGCAGCCGTTCAACGGATCTCGATCGGCGCCGCGTCGAGCCTACCGATCTCGACTGCGGGGCCGTTCGTGACCGCCTCGAGCGACTTTTCCATCTGCTCGACCCGCTGGCGCACGGCCGCGGGAACGAGGCTGCGGTGTTCGGGCGTGTCGATCTCGTCGTTGAACACGATCCCGCCGCGGGGGTCGAGGACCACGAGCCGTGTCTCGTTGCCACGTGACAACTTGATCTGGTAGTCGGGGTCGTGCCTCACCAGTGTCTCGTCCGCGGATGCCGCCCGGCGTCCGGCTGTCTGTGCCGACGGTGCGGCCGGCACCTCGGCTGATGCCTGTACGGTGGCCTGGGTCTGTTGAACGGAACGGTCCTGCTGCACGAGGGCCAGCGCCGAGGCTGGGGCTCGCAGACGGGGGCTCGCGGATGGCTTCGCTGCCGTCTGCCGCACGGTCGGCAGTTGCGGCCGTGCCGGGGTCTGGGCCGTGCCGACGGTTGGGGACGAGAGAGGCATCGACGGTACTGACAGCGCTGGCTTTCCAGTCTGCCGCGGTTCTGCGAGCGTGATGGTCACCTTCGCGCCGGCCCGCAGGAGCGTGCACGCCGACGTCGTGGCGCCGTTGGATGCTTCCAGCAATGCGGCGAGTTGTTCGGGGAGCAGCAGCATCTGATCGTCGAGCAGGACGAGCACGTCATGCTGACGAAAGCCGGCCTTGTCGGCGATCGAACCCGGGGTCACCTCCTCGACCACGAGGCCAGCGCCCCGCGCCAGAGCGAGTTGCTGTCGCAACACCTCCGATGCCCGGGCCAATCGCAACCCGAGTGTCTCGGAATGCCGCGCGGCTGCAGCAATTTCTCCGACAGGCTGGATGTGTGATCGTCGTGGCACCGGAGTCGCCTCGGCCGCCACACTCGGTGGTGTCTGGTCGTTGGGGTCGTCCGCCATGCCTACTGCCATCATCGGGCAGAGACACGGGAGCGATACGAACAGAGAACGTCGCAAAACCAGAAGGGCGGGCCGGATGGCAGTCATGGTTTTCATAGGTGCAGCCTGCGGACAGAGTGCTCAGGACGGGGTATGTGACGACTTTCACGGTTTCGTGCCAGACGACCTTCTTGATTCGGTGGTCACCAGTCCGATTCAGCGATAGTTTGGGTGGTTGGTGGAAGGCGGGGGCTTCGCGGCGACACGGCAAACGGTTGGGGCTCGGCGGGGTAGACCCATTGGCACGGTCATGCGGGATGGTTCTCGGCAAAACCCCCCCGATCCGTCGATATCCCGGGTGCGGAATCGTGTCACGTCCTCCATGCGAGGGGAAATTATGTCAGTTCGCTTTGCTGTTTTCGCGTTGGCAGGTGTCTTGGTGTGTGTCGCCGGCATGGGTAGTCGTTCGCGGGTGATGGCGGATGACGCTCAGCCCGCGGCCCTGACGATCGAGGACGCCGAAGAGAACGCAGAAGAGAACGCAGAAGACGACGCAGAGCGGACGGATGACTCCGATGCGGAGTTGCCTGCCCCCGACGCTGACACTCCGGCGGACGAAAAGACAGCCTCGTCGACTCCCGCCACGACGGCGGTCGCTGCCCCGGCCCCGGCCCCGGCGCCTGCGCCAGAGCCACCCGCTGCTCCGGCCGAGGAGAAGACAACGGAGAAGGCAACGGAGAAGGCAAAGGCGGCGTCTTCGGCCCCGGCCGCAGGGAAGTCGGCTGGGAAGAAGTCTGCGCCGTCTGCCGCCACAGTGGTGCCAGTGCCGAAGAAGCCGGTGCTCGTGCCCGGCACGGGCTCCCTTGTGAAGGGCATCGGCGACGACTTCGAAGATGAGAAATGGAAGTGGAACTACAACCACCCCAAGAGTTCGGAGGAGCAGGACAAGCGGCTGCGGAGTCCGATGGCGTGGAGTGGCAACGGACGTTGGTTCGAGGGACCCAAGCGAGGAACTCCCGACGTCGTCAAGCGGATTGAACTACCGGCCCCCGGCCTCGAGGGCAGCACCCACGGCCTGCTGATCGCCTCGCTTCACGCGGGCATTCCCGGGCGGACCACCTACCAGATGCAGCAGGACGACCTGATCTACAACATGCAGAAGGTGACCGGTCGCGGCATCTCGGTGGCTGACAGTCCGAGCGTGGTGACCCGTGTCTACATGCCGCCGTTCGAGCAGTGGGAGAAGCGGAATGGTCCCACGTTCGGTTTCCGGTCAGGCTGCTACACCCATGCGATCATCACGGGCGAAGACCATCCCGACAAGGGACGGTTTGGTCTCGAGGAATACTGGCCCGGCATGTTCGTCTGCTTCGAGCCGGCCAATCCCAAGCGGAAGACGGAAGACTCCGCGTACCTGCGGATCCGCGGCGGCCGCAACGGTGGCGAGATCCGCGGCCCGAAGATCGAACAGAACGGCTGGTGGACGCTCGGCCTGTCGTTCTCACCCGACGGCATGGTGCACTACTTCGCCAGTCCGGGCGTCGATGAACTCACCATGGATGACCACATCACGTCGCAGTACCCGTATGGTTATCGCACCGAACTGCTGAAGACATTCTTCTTCAATGTCTGCACCCGTGACGACGGCAAGACATGGAGCACGCCCTGGGTGATCGACGACCCGAAGGTCTACTTCAACAAGCGTCAGGTGG
>JBIIOL010000326.1:0-4595 GCA_044336965.1 Pirellulales bacterium
AGCCTTGGGTGTCACCTATCCCATCGCTTGCGCTCCGGGCTTTTATGGGGGCGAATCCCATCGCTTGCGCTCCGGGCTTTTATGGTGACGAATCCCATCGCTTGCGCTCCGGGCTTTTATAAAAGCCCCCGGCGCAAGCCGGGGGATTGTTTTCCACAGCGGGAAAACACGCGTTGCGGTGTTTGCCCATTCGGCCTATAGTCCCGCCCCCGCGCGGCGGTTCCGCGCGCACGCCCTCGGCTGGACTTCGCCATGACTGCGCCCCTGTCGCTTCCGATCGATGAACGACGCTCCCCGTCGGAGCCCACCGATGCCGACGTGCTCGACCACGGCAGGGAGATTCTCCGCGCCGAGGGAGAGGCTGTCCTGCGGATGGCCGATGCGCTCGACGCCTCGTTCTGCCGGGCCGTGCGGATGATCGCGGCCTGCACCGGCAAGGTGGTCGTCACGGGCATCGGCAAGGCGGGCCTCGTCGCCCAGAAGATCACGGCCACGCTCGCCTCCACTGGCACTCCCAGCCACTTTCTCCATCCGGCCGAGGCGATGCACGGCGACCTTGGCGTGCTGCGCCGCGACGACATCGTGCTGGGACTGTCGCAGTCGGGCGAGACGGAGGAGATCACACGGCTCCTGCCGCACCTCGCGGCTGCGGGCGTGAAGATTATCGCCCTCACCGGCAGGGCGAACAGTTCGCTCGGCCGCGCCGCCGAGGTGGTGCTGGCCACGGGCCCGGTCCGCGAGGCATGCGTGCTCGGGCTGGCGCCCAGCACGAGTACGGCGATCCTCCTGGCGTTGGGTGACAGCCTGGCACTGGTCACGAGCGGCATGCGTCGGTTCACACACGAGGATTTCGCCGCCCGTCATCCCGGGGGCAGCCTCGGCAGGCAGTTGATGCGGGTCGATGACGCGATGCGGCCGCTCATGCAGTGTCGGACGGCACGCCCGGAGGAGACGGTGCGGGCCGTGTTCTCGCGGCCGCTACCGTCGCGCCGAACCGGCGCCGTGATGATCATCGACGACGCCGGCATGCTCGCCGGCATCTTCACCGACAGCGATCTGGCTCGGCTCTTCGAACGTCGCAACGACGCCGCTATCGATGGACCGATCCATGGAGTGATGACAGGCCGGCCCACCACCGTGGCGGCTGGCATGCGGCTACGGGATGCCGTGGCGGTGCTCGAATCGCGGCGGCTGAGCGAGCTGCCGGTGGTCGATGCCGCGGGCCATCCGCTCGGCTTGCTCGACATCGTCGATCTTGTGGGTCTTACTCCCGCAGATGCGGCAGCCCCGGTCGCCGACGTTGCCGCGCCGTCATCCGGCGCGGCGGCCGCCTGACACCGGGCCGTTCCGCCGGCGATCACTCGCGAACGACAGTCACCGTCACGAAGCAATCCCATGACAGCAGCCACCGATCTCGACCGCCGGCTCGCCGCAGTGCAGCTCTTGCTGCTCGACTGCGACGGCGTGCTCACCGATGGCGGCGTCACCTGGAGCGACGACGGCGTGGAACTGAAGACGTTTCACATCCGTGACGGCCTCGGCATCCGCGGCTGGCAGCGGGCCGGCGGTCGGACGGGCATCATCACCGGGCGGTCGAGCCGCATCGTGGAGCGTCGGGCTGCCGAACTGGGGATCGAGTTCGTACGGCAGGGTGTCGACGACAAGCTCGCCGTCGCCGAAGCGATCATCAAGGAGTGCGGTCTCTCGTGGGAACAGGCGGCGTTCATGGGTGACGACCTGCCCGACCTTCCTGTGGTTGCACGGTGCGGCGTAGGCGCGGCCGTCGCCGACGCGTGCGTCGAACTGCGGGCCGCGGCTGCGGTGGTGACCAGCCTGCCGGGCGGTCGCGGCGCTGTTCGGGAACTCGTCGAGCGGATGCTCCGGGCCCGCGGCGGCTGGGAGAGCATCGTCAGCGGATACACCTCGCCACGCGCGGGCACCGACATCGGCATGAATCTTGGGAGGGCCTAGTGTCCGTCTCCCGAATCGGACCACGTCATGGAACATCGCCTCGGACGTACATTGCGGGTGTTTCTCATCGTCCTCGCGGCAGCCGGATTTCACCGGCTCACCGTGGTGCCGTTGGTGGAGCCGCGCGTGCACGACGAGCAGCAGGCGCTCGAACTGTCGCCCGAGCAGGCCGCGGCGCTCCGGGCCAGAGCCGATCGCCGACTCGCGTCGCTGGGCGACATCTTTCCGCCGGGTTCGTGGGAACGCGAGGATCCGATCATGCTGGAGAGCCGGCAGATGCGGCTGCTCTTCAAACAGTATCAGGCGCTGCCTGACGGCCGCGTGAACCTCGTCCCCTGCACACTGGTGGTGCTGCCCGATCGCAATCGCGTGGCCGAAGACGGCAACGAGGGGCGGACGCTCGTGCTGCGGGTGCCCCAGGGGGCCGTGCTCGAGTTCGACGAGCCGCTCGACCTGCGGCAGGGCCGGCTCGCCCGGCTCATCGGCGGCAGCCTCCGCGGTCAGGTCACGATCCGCGGCACGCCGTCGGCCCCCGGCGCCGATGACGACATCGAGATCGTCACCCGCGACGTGGAACTCGAGGAGTTCGAGGTCCGCACCGCCGAGATGGTGCAGTTTCGGTATGGCCGGTCGACCGGGAGTGGCCGAGCGCTTTTGGCGAGGCTGCTGCCACGCCCGGGGGCCTCGAGTCAGGGCCCCAGCATTGGTGGCGTCGACTCGATCCGGCTCGATCGCGACGTGCAGATGCGGCTGGAGGGCATGCAGGGCGGGATCCTGCCGGGGCAGAAGCAGCCTGCGCCTGCAGCCGGTGGCGAGACGAATTCAGCCGCTGACACAGCACCCGTGCTGGTCAGCTGCCGTGGCGGCCTCTGCCTGAATGTGTCGGCCAACGTGATCACCTGCGAGGATCAGGTGGAGGTTGTCCGCACGGTGCCCGGAGGATCGACCGACCAACTCGCCTGCGAACTGCTGGCGATCGTGCTCGGCCGGCAGCAGACCGCAGCCGGTGGCAAGTCGGAACTCAAGCCGCTCGAGATACAGGCCAAGGGCACGCCGGTGGTGGCACGGTCGAGCGGCGCCGGGCTCGAGGCCCGCGCGGCCCGGCTCGGCTATGAGATCGCAACCCGGCGGATCCTGCTCGACGGCGAGGAACCGGTGTCGCTTGTCGCGCGGGGCACGGAGATGGAGGCCCGCTCGATCGACTACGTGCCGGGGCCTGCCTCCGCACCGGGCTCGCTGATGGCCGTGGGGCCCGGCTGGCTCCGGACACGGTCCGCGGGATCGCCGCCTGTGCAGGCCCGCTGGCAGAAGTGGCTGCGGATGCGTCCGGATGGAGCGGGGCACGTGGCGTCGATCGCCGGCGATGCGGAGGTGGCGGTCGAGACGCAGGGTCGGCTCAGCGGCTCCGAGATGCATCTCTGGCTGGAGTTGGCCACACCCAAGCCACCAACCGGCGGGCCGGCGGCGGCCGTGGCGGTGGATGCGGGCAACGCGGGCCCCGATCTGTCGGGCGTGCGGCCGACGCGGATGCTGGCCCGCGGCATGGTGGAGGTGGAGGCAGAGCAACTGGCTGCGCGGACCGATCGCATGGAGGTCTGGTTTCGCAATCAGGAGCCGGCGATAGCGACGCCCATAGGAATCGCACAGCAGCCGTCGGCCGCCGTCGCAGGACCAGGAGCGCCCGGGGCGAGTCCAGCCGGTGCCGCGGCGCCCAAACCCCATGCACAGAAGAACCCCAGCACTGGGAGGCTGGTGGCCACTGCCGCACTCGTTCGCGGCCTGGTGACCATGGCGGCCAACCGGAGCGAACTCGAGGAGATGTCGCTCGAGGGCCAGGTGCACGTCGTGGAGGAACCACGTGAACAGGCTGCGGCCGGGCTGCGTGACGTGGCTGCCGAGGCCGGCATGGAGATTCGTGGCGACCAGATGCAGCTCACACGGCCCACGCGGTTCGACGCCCGGGCGATCGTGTCGGGCCGTCCGGCGGAGGTGCGGGGCAGGGGACTCGACCTGCAGGGGCCGCTCATCGACTTCGATCGGGGAAGGAATCGGCTCACCGTGGACGGTGCCGGCAGGCTGAAGGTGCCGCTGGCTGCCGGCGTGGGCGGATTCGAGTCGTTTGGATTCACCGGCGGCATGCCGCCAGCTCAAGCACCGTCGGCGCCTGCGGCCGTCGGTGGACCTGCGGCCGCCGCACCGCCTGGCTCGCTCGATGTGAACTGGCAGGGACGAATGGACTTCGACGGGCTCACCGCCCGCTTCGTGGACCGCGTGGTAACCGTGAGCGGTGGCACGGCCGTGAGGGCAGGTTCACTCGACGTAGTCTTCAACAGACCGTTTGAATTCTCTGCGGGTCAGCCGGCGCCGGCAACGCGGCCCGACGTGGCGCGGATCGCATGTGGCAGCGGCGTTCGGATCGAGAGCGAATCGGCCGCACAGGACGGCGGCAAGTCGGTCGAGCAGCTCTTTGTGCGGGACCTCGTCATCGATCGCACCACGGGGAATGTGACAGGCACAGGCCCAGGACGTCTGGCAAGCACGCGGTTTGGCCAGCCGCCGGGAATGGCGGTGCCGACGGGGCCGCAGACGCCTGGTGCAGTCCCCGCCGCGGCCCCGGCGGCGAC
>JBIIOL010000023.1:0-15216 GCA_044336965.1 Pirellulales bacterium
CGCCACCGAGCGCAAGGCCGGCAAGTTCGAGGCCGCCCACAAGGGCACGCTCTTTCTGGACGAGATCGGCGAGATGAGCCCGGCGATCCAGGCGAAGTTTCTGCGGGTGCTCGAGGGGCATCCGTTCGAACGGGTCGGCGGGAGCGCCCGTGTGCAGGTCGACGTCCGAGTGGTGGCCGCCACCAATCGCCATCTGGAGGAGGCCGTAGCTGCCGGCGACTTTCGACGCGACCTCTACTTCCGTCTCAAGGTCGTGGAAATCATCGTGCCTCCGCTCCGCAAACGACCGGAGGACATCGAGACGCTGGCGGACCATTTTCTCAAGCGATTCGCCGCGGAATCGGCGAGGCGTCTGCAGGGCTTCACGCCCGAGGCGATTGCCGCGATGCAGGCCTACCACTGGCCCGGCAACATCCGCGAGTTGCGCAACAGCATCGAACGGGCGGTCGTGCTCTCGCAGGACGAGTGGATCGACGCCCACGAACTGGCGCTCTCCCATCTTTCATCTGCAGGCGACACGGGCCGCCTTCCGGTGGGACGACCAGCGCCCTTCACACCGACGACGCTCGACGAGATGGAGCGGAAGCACGTGCTGGCCACCCTCGAGGCCGTGGGTGGCAACAAGACCAAGGCCGCCGCGATCCTCGGCATCGAGCGATCCACGCTCGATCGCAAGATGGCCCGCTGGGCGAAGGAGTAGCGGCGGTTCGGGGCAGCCCATGCAGGCGAGGAGGACCGCTGTTCCGCTTTTCACAGCCCGAAATACTTTTTCCAGCTTTCGACGTCGGCCGGTCCTGGCTCAGGAGGCTTCGTCTCGGCTTGGCGGCGGCGTGCCCGACGCTGCTCCCGCATCGTGGCCAGCCACTCGTCGCTCGACACGGCCTGCGCCCGGCGGCGGCGAGCGGCGATCTGCAGCCGCCGGTCGCCCGACACCACCACCAGGCTCGATGGGGCATCGGCATCCTCCACCAGTTCCTCGATGAGCGAGTCGGCGTCGGGGTATTCCCGGGCGAACCAGACGCGGATGCCGCCATGCGTGAGCCGCGCCGGCAGGCCGTCTGGGGCGCGGGCGGCGTCGAACACCACGATCGTGTCTGCTGCCGAATCACCCAAGAGATCGACGAGCATGTCCAGCAGCGCCAACCGCGACTTCTCGAAGCCGCGAGGGCCCCGCTCTTCGCCGAACACTCCCGACGCATGCAGCAGGTTGTAGCCGTCGATAATGAGCGTCATGCGAAATGCGGGTCGTCATCCCCTGCCCATTACCCCCGTCCCATTACCCCCGTCCCAGCCGATACTTCACGCGGCCCGCCACGATCGTCGCCACCGCCCTGCCCTGAAGCGTCCAGCCGTCGAATGGCGAGTTCACGCTCTTCGACTGGAACGACTTCACATCGACCTTCCATGACAGGTTCGGATCGATCACGGTGATATCGGCCACGGCGCCGGGCCGCAGGGTGCCGCGATCCACCCCGAGGATCCGCGCGGGCAGCGTGCTCATCGCCTCGATCATTCGGGGCCAGCCGATCTTGCCCGGGGACACCAGCCGTGTCACGGTGAGGCCCACCGCCGTCTCCAGACCGAGAATGCCGAAGGGCGCCCTGTCGAGTTCCAGCATCTTTTTTTCGGGGGCGTGGGGCGCATGGTCGGTGGCGATGCAGTCGATCGTGCCATCGACGATCCCAGCGATGATTCCCTCCACATCGACAGCGGTCCGCAGTGGCGGACTCATCTTGTGGTTGGAGTCGAATCCGCGGAGCCCCTCGTCAGTGAGCGTGAAGTGATGGGGACAGGCTTCGGCCGTCACCCTGGCTCCGCGTGCCTTCGCGGCACGGATCAGGGCCACGCCACCGGCCGTCGACACGTGCATCACGTGGAGTCGGCCTCCAGTCACCTCCGAGAGGGCGATATCGCGACCGATCATCACCTCCTCGGCAGCTGCCGGCATGCCGGTCAGCCCCAGCACCATCGACACGAGTCCCTCGTTCATGACGCCACCACGCGACAATTCCAGCACCTCCTCGTGGGCGAGGATGGGCTTGTCGAACATGCGGCAGTATTCGAAGGCGCGGCGCATCAGTTCAGCGTCATAGACGGGCGCACCGTCGTCACTGAAGGCCACGGCGCCGGCCTCCACGAGTTGACCGATCTCTGCCAGTTCCTTCCCCTCGCGATTGCGGCTGACGCAGCCCACGACGAAGACGTTGCAGGTGTCGGCGCGGACGGCCTTCTGGTGGATGAATTCCACCGTGGCCTGCGTGTCGATGGGCGGCTCCGTATTGGGAATGCAGGCGACGCTCGTGAAGCCTCCGGCCAGCGCGGCCCGCGTGCCGGTCTCGATCGTCTCGTCCTCCTCGCGGCCCGGTTCGCGGAGGTGCACGTGCATGTCGATCAGGCCCGGGCAGACCACCAGGCCCGTGGCGTCGATCGTTTCGTCGGCTTCCTCGACGCTCCTGCCGACCGAAGCCACGCGGCCGTCGCGAACGAGCACGTCGTCGACCCGATCGATGCCCTGCGAGGGATCGACCACCCGGCCACCGCGAATGAGAAGTGTGCCCATCATTGGCTCCTGTGCGGGCGGTTGACGGGAAGACCGACGGTGACGTCTGCCGGAATGGTCGCGAGATCGGCACGCGGTCCGCAGGTGAGCCAGAGCACACCCATCCGAACAGCCAGCCCGTTGGTGACCTGATCGAGGATGAGCGACTGTCGGCAGTCGGCCACCTCGGCAGTCATCTCGACGCCGCGGTTGATCGGCCCAGGAGCCAGGATCAGCAGATCGGGCCGGGCGCGGGTGAGGCGGTCGCTCGTCATCGCATAGAGATGGGCGTATTCACGAACCGAGGGGAAGGGCCGCATGTTCTGCCGCTCGAACTGGATGCGCAGCAGGTTGAGCACGTCGCACCTGGGCACGATGGCGTCGAGATCGTGCGAAACCTCCACGCCGAGTTCGCGCCAACGGTCCGAGACGAGCGTGGGCGGCCCGCAGAGAATGACCTTTGCCCCAAGCTTGAGAAGCCCCCACAGGTTCGAACGGGCCGTGCGGCTGTGGGCGATGTCGCCGACGAGACCGACCGTCACGCCCGCCAGGTCGCCGAGCCGTTCGCGGATCGAGAAGATGTCGAGCAGTCCCTGCGTCGGGTGCTCATGCGGCCCGTCGCCCGCATTGATCACGCCAACATTGAGGTGCTGGGCCAGCAGATGGGGAGTGCCGGGGGTGCTGTGCCGCACGACGACGGCATCGATCCCCATCGCCTCCAGATTGCGGGCGGTGTCGATGAACGACTCGCCCTTCGAGAGGCTGCTGGTCGAGGCCGAGAAGTCGACGACGTCGGCGCCGAGCCGCCGGGCGGCCAGCGAGAAACTGGTTCGCGTCCGGGTCGAATTCTCAAAGAACAGGTTCACGACCGTCGAACCGGTCAGCACCGCGAGTTTCCGTCGGCAGTGGTCGGTGGCCTCCTTGAAGAGGGCCGCCGTGTCGAGTAGCAGCCGAATCTCATCCCCGCTCAGCCGTTCAAGGTCGAGCAGGTGGCGGTGCTGCCAGCCGGCAGGGACGCGTTCGGGCTGGAATGGGGGTGGGGTCATGGGGGGGTTGGGCTGTTTGATGGCGGTCGGCAGATCGCTGTGGCCCGGGAAAGCCGAGGCAAGTGTAGCAGTTTGGGACTTTTTTTTCCGCTCCGTGCGGGCAGTGCCGGGGTCCGATTGCCGCCCCATGGCTGCTCTTGCCTCGTGACGTCGAAAAAAATTACCTTCCGCCAGCGTCACGCCACGCCCGGTCTGGTTGCAGCAGCCCGCGTGGACGGCCTGATGGGTCGGATGTCGGGAGCGACGAGAGACCGTATGAAAATCGCCACTGAATCGCCGCGGATCGCCGGGTCGGTGTTGACCGCTCTGGCGTGCGTGATGGCATCCGCCGGTTGCACCTCGGTGATCAGTTCGGCCTACCTCCGCGAGACCTGGCTCGACGCGGTGGAGCATGCCGCCGAGACGCGTGCGGAGGCCAGGCAGAAGGGCAAGACAGCGGCGTCCGACAACGATGACGTGGAAGGTGCGGAGGAGACGGCCGACAATTCCGCCGGCAGCGACGTGAATGCAGCCTCGGATGTCGCCGCATGGTCGCCTGCCACGCTCGACGAGGCTGTCGACGAGGCCGGACGCCGTCTCGCGTCGTCAGGCGGCTTGAACGACGCCGCCCGCGGCATGCTGATCACGACGCTCAAGACCACGCCCCGCCAGGACTGGCTGGTCGTCGTGGAGGAATTTACCGCCGCTTTGGCTGCAGCCCACGTCGACAGCGGTGTGGACGCGGCCGGTGCTGTCGAGTCGAGCAACGCGGCCGTCGGCGTCCCATCGATGAACATGGCGACCACGTCCACGGAACGGGAGGCTGCTGGTGCCGCCGCCGTCACCGAACCTGTCGCCCCCATGCCGCCGACCGAGTCGCAGCACACAACTGCTCCGTCACCCGATCAGCACGTCGCGTCGCCTCCCTCAGCGCAGCCAGTTTTTGCCGTGCAGAACGCCTGCTTCGCCTCGCGTGTGCGGGCCTGGGGTGTCGTCGACCGTTTCGAGACGTCCCAGTTCCAGCCGGGGCAGGAAATGATCGTCTATTTCGAACTCGACCAATTGGCGTCGCGCGAGTCAGCCGAGGGGCACACGACCCGGATTGAAACGGTGCTGAGACTCGTCGACACGGGCGGCCGCAGGGTCCATGAATGGACGTTCGAGCCGCTGGAAGAGACGTGTGGCAGCCACCGTCGCGACTACTTCGCGAGATATCTGGTGGCACTGCCCGAGGCGATGCCGCACGGATCATGCCGGCTGGAGGTTGCCGTCACCGACACGATCGCTGGCCGCACCGCCACGGCGAGCCTGCCGCTGGAAGTCACGCGTTGATTCACACTGTGTCCCCCGGCTTCCACCGGGGGCTTCTTGGTGCGCCCGGGTGTGCATGCCGAGCACGACCTTCCGAGTCCCCGCGGTGACGACGCGTGGGCGTCACGGTGCGGGCAGCTGTTGGAGCGGAGCAACTGCGGCGGGCAGACGCGCCGGCGGAGCGACAGGTGCCGCGGGCTGAGCAGCAGGCTGAGCGGCTGGAGCGGCAGGCTGGTTCAGGCGTTGTGGATTGAGTTCGCTGTCGTTTTCGTTCGTGGCGATGACGGCGGGGGCATCTGCCTCCGGCGGGAACTGCTCCAGCTGCAGCAGGCTGGCGATGGTGACGGCCCCATTCCAGCGGTCGGCCTGCGACTCGACGAACGCCAGCTCGGTTTCGGTGAGAATGCGTTGGGCCTGAAGCAGGCTGAGGAACGTCACCTCGCCCCTCGCATACAGCGTCTGCGTGAGCTGCACCGTTTCGCGGGCCTTCGGCAGGATGTACTGCTCGTACCACTCCACCAGCCGCTGCGACGTGCGGTAGGCGGCGATCGCCTGGGCGGTCTGCGTGGCAAGGTCGATTTCGACGATGCGAAGGTCCGCCCGCGATGAGGCGATGTCGGCCCTGGCCGAGCGGATATTGCCCTGATTCCGGTCGAACAGCGGCACCGCCATCATGACCTGCACGAGCCCCTGATCCATGGCGGGAATGCCGACCTGTCGCTGGTAACCGCCCATGAGGTTGATGTTGGGAATCGGCTGCACGACGGCGCGTTCCAACGCCCACTGTGCCCGGGCGATGTCAGACTCCACCACACGCGGCCTGGCGTTGCTCCGCACCACTGCCTCCTGCAGCGTCTTCAAGTCGAAATTCGGCAGCTTGCGAAAGATGTCGCCCTCGATGGTGCCGACGTCAGCACGCGGGAGGCCGATCGCGGTGGCAACCTGCCGTCGCCCGGTCTCGATGAACACCGCTGCGTTGAGCAGACGAACCTCGGCCCGGTCCCGTTCGATGCTCCAGAAGAGCACGTCGGCCTTCGTGCCCTCCCCTGCCTCCGCCAGTTGCCGCCCGATTTCGTAGGAGCGTTTGGCGATGTCCATCAGGAGCTGGTAGATCTCCACGCGGCGCTGCGACACGAGCAACGCGTAGAAGCTCTGTCGGACCTCGGTGAGCACGTCGTAACGGGTGCGGATGAGTTGATACTCCGCCATCTGCACCTCCCGCAGGGCTGCCTGCTGGGAGAGCCGCAGCTTGCCGGCGGTGACGAGGTCCTGGGCGACCGTGCCGCTCCACTGGCTTTGGTCACCTGCGATCTGCGGCGAGAAGCCGGCGATGACGGGATTCGGATAGAGCCGGGCCTGCACCGCCTTGCCCCGGGCCGCCTCCACCGCCGCCTGCGCGTTCCGCAACTTCGGATGATTCTGGAGTGCCAGCGCGACGAACTCGTCGAGGGTCTTGGGCGACGGCCCGTGGGCCGCGTCCTGCGTGGCGGCGTCGAGCGGTGGCACCGGGACGTTTTCGGGCATGCTGCCGAGCGGGACACCGGGCTCCGGCAGCCGGAGGCTGCCGGTCGTCTTCGCCCAGTCTTCGCCGTGGCAGGCGTGCGGGGAGAAGAGACCCGCGATCGGAATGCCGCAGAACTGCATCGTTGCAGCCAACGCGAAAAGCCACCGGAGTGTTGTCGGCCTCATGGTGGAAACGCGGTGTTGGAGTGATGTGATCACGCGTGGTTCTCAGGGCGTTCCGCTATCCGGAGCATTCGACAAACCTGCCCCAGTCGCTTCAGCCCGAATAAGCCGTTCATCCGGAATCCCCTGCAGAGTTTCACGAAGCCGCGAGAGCGTAGGTAGACTGGGGCGTTTGGGAGTGCCGCCGAAGGCCACCCGCATACCGACCTCGAGGGAGCAGGCACATCCTTGGCGATCCTCCGCACAGAAAACCTCCAGAAGACGTTTGGCGACTCGAGTGCCGGCGCTGCACGCGTGGCCGCCCTTGCCGGGGTCGATCTCTCCATTGAGCGAGGTGAATTCGTAGCGATCACCGGTGCCTCGGGCTCCGGCAAGAGCACGCTGCTCCACCTCCTCGGCGGCATAGCCCGACCCACGGAGGGAAGCGTGTTCTTGGAGGGCGTCGACCTGGCGTCGCTCGACGACGATGCGCTGGCCCGCGTGCGTCGCCGGCGGATCGGGTTCGTCTTCCAGCGATACAACCTGCTCCCGGAACTCACCCTCGTGGAAAACGCCGCGCTGCCACTGGTGCTTGACGGCATCGCCAACGCCCGCGCCGAGGAGGCCGCCCGTGCGGCCCTGGAAAAGGTCGGCCTTTCGCACCGGGCTGGGCATCGTCCCGACGAGCTCTCCGGCGGCGAGCAGCAGCGTGGCGCGATCGCGCGGGCACTGGTGGCCGAACCGGCGATCGTGCTGGCCGATGAGCCCACCGGCGCCCTCGATTCGGTGAACTCAAATCGCGTGATCGAACTGCTCAATCGGCTTGTAGCGGAGCACCGCCAAACGGTGCTTCTGGTGACACACGATCCGGGCATCGCGGCTGCCGCCGGACGGACGATCCGCATGCTGGACGGCAGGATCGAAACGGATCATCGCAACGGAATAGAGCGCGGCAGCGAGACGACGACCGCCTCGCCAGCGGCCGAGCGATCCGGAGCCGTGCCGCAATGACCTCGAACAGGCTCCTTCGCAGGCAGTGGCGGAAGCGGCCGGGACGGGCGCTGGCCACGGCGGCGAGCATTGCCGTGGCCGTGGCCGCCATGGTCGCCATCTGGGTCGCGGCCGATGCCTCACGGGCCGGCTACCGACGGCTGGCGGAAACCGTGGAAGGCGTGCCTTCGATCGACATCTCCGTCCGTGGCGGAGGCCGCTTCGAGGCAGCGTCCCTGCCTCGACTGGTCGATATCCCGGGTGTCCGGGCGGTCGTGCCGCTGTTTTTCCGCCCCACGCTTCTACGGGTGGGCGAGAAACGTGTGCGCGAGGTGGCCGTGGGGGTCGATGTGGCGGCGCTCGTGGACGCAGGCCTGCTCAGGCTGACGGCGGGCAGACCGTGCGAGGCAGCGGATGAAATCGTGCTCGATGCCGCTTTGGCCGAGGGACTCGAAAAGCGGATCGATGACGAAGTGCTCATGTTCGCGCGGCGGAGCATTCGGCGGATGACGGTCGTGGGGATCGCCGAGAGCCAGTCACTCAAGTGGTTTGCCGAGGGGGGCGGCGTGGTCGTCGGCATCCAGCCGCTCGAGGACATGTCGAACGCGTTCGGACTGGTGGACCGCGTCCGCGTGGTGATCGCACCCGGCGGCTCGCGGCCGGCCGTGTTGGAGGCTATCGCTCAACGGCTCCCGCCCACGCTCGCGGCGGAGGTGCCCGCTGGACGCGCGGGCATGGCGGAGGACGTGCTCCACTCCGCCAATCTGGGGCTCGATTTCGTCACGGGTCTCACACTGGCCATGGCCTTCTTTCTGGTCGGCAACGCCATGCTGATGAACGTGACAGAGCGGCGGCGATCGTTTGCCCTGCTCCGCGTGCTGGGAGCCACTGGCCGGCAGGTGCAGCGGTTGGTGATGACGGAGGCGGCTCTGCTGGGGCTGGCGGGATCGATGGTGGGAGCGGCACTTGGCCTGGCCGCGGCGGGACCGATCTCGGCAGGCATTTCAACCACGCTGCAGGCACCGACCGCCGCGTTCGCAGTGCCTCCGCTCGTCATCCCGGTGGCGATCTCGTTGGGCGTACTCGTGGCGGTGGCCGCGGCCTGGTGGCCGGCCCGCGAGGCGGCCCTCGTCGAGCCGCTCGAGGGCCTGTCGCACACTCCGCCGCCACCGCGGGGCGTATCCCGTCGGTTTCTCCTACTGGCTGTGGCGCTCTGGACCGTGTCGGCCGTGCTCATGTCGCTGGTCATCTGGGAGCGGCTGCCGCCGCGGGCGGCGGTGCCTGCCGGCATCCTGATGATGCTCGCCTTCGTGGCCACGACGCCGGTCGTGCTGCCGACGCTCTGCGCGGCCTGCGGTCGGCTGATCCCGGAGCGATGGCGCATCGAAAGAACGCTGGCAGTCGAACAGATCATCCGCCAGCCCATCCGCACGGCCCTCACCACCGGCGTCTTGGTCGTGGCCGTGAGTAACGCCGTCGGCCTGGGGCACGCGATCCGTGACAATGTCGACGACGTCCGCGGTTGGTACACGCGGCTCATGCGGGCCGACTGGATGCTCACGCATGCTGGCATGACGCGTGGCGGCCTGACGAAGTCTGACCCGCAGGCCCGTCTCGCCGAAGAGGAGGTCCGCGCATTACCGGGAGTGAAGCGGGTCGAGGGAATCGGCGTGGCGACCTGCCGGGTGGCCGGGGGCGCGTGCGTCGTGGTGGCGCGGGACATTCCCGCCGATGCGCCCCTGCCGATCGATCCCGTCGGGAAGACCGAGGAGCAATTGCGGCAGGCGCTCGACCGCGGCGAGGCGGCCGCTGGCACCGTGCTCGCCCGTCGGGCCGGCATCAAGCCGGGCGACGAGGTCGAGGTGGAGGTGTTTGGCCGGAAGACCACGATCAAGATCGCAGCACTCGTCGTCGACTACACGTCCGGCGGCGCCTCGCTGATCCTGCAGCGGAAGACGGCGGCGCGGCTCTTTGGCCTGGAGGCTGCCGACATCGTGCTGGTAACAGCCGAACCCGGAAGGGCGGCCGAACTCCGCACCAGCCTGCACCACATCGCCGAGGCCCACGGCATGCTGCTGCGGTCGTTCGAAAACGTGCAGACATTCATCGATGGGATCATCGCCGGCGTGGTCAACTCGTTGTGGGCGATCCTCGGTCTTGGCTTCGTGGTCGGCAGCCTCGGCGTGGCCAATACCGTCACCATGAGCGTCATGGAGAAGACACACACACTCGGCCTGCTCCGGGCCATCGGCATGACGAGCGGTCAGGTGATTCGCCTGGTCCTCCTCGAAAGCTTGCTTTTGGGCGCGGCCGGCGGGCTGATCGGCGCCGTGGGGGGCATATTCACCGCGCTGTTGATCCAGTTCGCCAGCCAGCCGCTGCTGGGTCACCCAGTCCGGGCGTCGCTGCGGCCTGGCGTGGTGGCCGTGAACCTCATCGCGGCAGTGGCCGTCACGGCGATTGCGGCCTGGATTCCCGCCCGCCGCGCCGTGCGTCTTGACCTGCTCGAGTCGATCTCGGCGGAGTGAGGGCCGACGTCCGTGCATCAGGCCGGCGGGATGTCGCGGTCCGGAAGACTTTGCGGGCGTCTGTCCGTGCCGCCATTTCCGGTTGTACGGGCCAATTCAATCGTGCCCATGCGTGCGGTTCTGCGGGTCGATCCAAATCCTCCGTGAGTGCCGTTTCGTGGTATGGCACCGTTGGGGAACAGGGTCATTCGCGGGAGCCTTGCCATGCGCCGCCTGCTGAAGGGTATCGTGCTCGGGGTGTCGGTCGCCGTGTCAGCCATGCCATCGGGGTGGGCCGATGCGATCGACGCGGGCCAGCTGCGGCCGTCCGGTGTATTGGATGCCGCCGACGATGTCTGGAGTGAGGCGGGCGTCTGCGTGGTCGCACCATCCCGGAAGGTGGCGGGGCGGCCGTTCGAGGAATACCCGGTCGACCTGTGCGCATGCGAGCCGGATGCCGACTGCGATCTCGGCCACGGTGGGGGCTGTGATGTGGAGCCCTGCCGCGAGGATGCCGTCGCCGGCTGCTGCGGCGCGGTCGATGCCGATCGCCCCTCGCGCCGGTTCTACATCACCGGCATCATCGGCGCGTCGTTCGGCACCTTGCAGAGCGGCGGCGTCAACACGGAGGGGGATTTTTTCAACACTGGCCGCGCCACCGACAGCCTGCTCACGGCCGGCGGTGCCGTCGGCATGGCGTTCGACCGCACCGATGGCCTGCTGCGTCTGGAGGTCGAGGGCCGCGGCCGCGACGCCTTGCAGGGGCAGACCAACAGCTTCGAGCCGCCGACGCCCACCTTCTTCTATTCCGTCCGCGTCACCGACGGCTGGTCGGTGATGACCAACGCGTGGCGGGATTGGAACCTCACCGAAAGGCTGGGCTTTTACACCGGCGGCGGCATCGGGGCCGGCGGCTATCGGTTGACCGTCAACGACAGCGTGGTCTCGGGCTATGGCCACGTCGGGGCCTTCGCCTGGCAGGTGGGCACAGGCGCGACCTATCGGCTCACGGATCGGACGACGATCGACCTGGGATACCGGTTCTTCGACACGGTTTCCGACTCGTTGCCACTGACGCTCGACGAGCCGGGAGGGGCACCGGCCGGCAGCTACGTGTCGAACTTCTACGCCAGCGAACTGCTCCTCTCGATCCGGATCTACGAGCCGTTCCGCAGCCGCCCCGCCCGCTGAGCCGCGACGGAGGGCAGTGTCTGTCGGGGCCCACTCCTGAAATGGGGGCGATCGGGCTGCTTTGTCCGCTGGTGCGGCCCGGCGCATAGGCTCTCTCGACGCATGGACCGGGTGGCGTCTTCCCGCCTTTCCCGTTTCAGGTTCCCGTTTTCAGCTTTTGAGGAACCTGTTTCCACGAACTTGTTTCACGGGAGCAGCCCCACCATGCAGACTCAAGCCCAGGTCTCCTTCGACGACATCCCGATCGACGATGCCGTCCGCGACGCGGCACTCGAGCACATCGGCCAGCTCGAAAACGTCTCCGACCGGATCACCGGCTGCCACGTCGTCATCGCGCTGCCCCACCGACACCACCACGAGGGGCGGCTCTATTCCGTTCGCGTGGATGTTCGTGTGCCCGGGGGCGAGATCATCGTCAACCGGGAGCACCATCTCGACCATGCCCACGAGGACGTGTTCGTGGCGCTCCGCGATTCCTTCGCCGCGGCCCGGCGGAGGCTCGAGGATCACGTGCGTCGCCAGCGGGGTGTCGAGAAGATGCACACGGCCACCCTGAAGGGGGAAGTCTCGCAGTTCTTCCCACTGCGCGGCTACGGTTTCATCGAAACGCCTGACGGCCGCGAGATCTACTTCCACAGTCATGCGATGTCCGAACACGACTTCCAACTCGTCGACATCGGCAGTCGGGTGTCTTACAGCGAGGAGGATGGGGACGAGGGACCGCAGGCCTCGCACGTGCAGCTCATCCATCCCCACCATCACGCACTGCAGACACGCGGCGGGCACTCGGATGGTGAATCCACGGGTGCGGAGGGTTCCGCATGAGATTCAAGCATTCGGCGGCAGAGTGGTGTGCGAGAGATGAGGGGTCACGAACAAGCGAAGGGTGAAGCTCATGATCGAACACGGTATTTTCAACGATCGCGAGGAGGCGGGCTGGATGCTGGTGGAGCGGCTGCGGGGCATGGCGTTGGAGAAGCCGCTCGTGCTGGCGATCCCGCGGGGTGGAGTCGAGATCGGGGCGGTGCTTGCCCGCGGCCTGGGTGCGGAACTCGACGTCGTGCTTTCCCGGAAGCTTCGCGCGCCCCATCAGCCCGAGTTGGCGCTCGGCGCCGTGTCAGAGAACGGCGAGGTCTATCTCAATCATTTCGCCAGAGCCATGACCGACGTGGGCGACACCTCCATCGAGGCCGAGCGGCAGCGGCAGCTCGTGGAGATCGAACGCCGTCGGGCGATGTATCGGGCCGTCCGGCCGCAGGCCCCGATCGCTGGCCGATCGGTGATCCTCACCGACGACGGAATCGCCACCGGCGCCACGATGATGGCGAGTCTCCGCACCGTGCGGGCCGCCGCCGCGAAGCAGATCATCGTGGCCGTGCCCGTCGGCGCCTCCGATCGCATCGACGCCATCCGGCCGCTGTGCGATCGCGTGGAGTGTCTGCTCGAGCCTGATGTGTTCTGGGCGATCGGCCAGTTCTATCGGCACTTCGAGCAGGTGCCGGACGAGCGGGTGGTGGAACTGCTTCGCGAGCACGGGCAACCGGCATCGCGGTGGGAGGTTGCCGCTGCAGGCGAGTGAAGAGTGGTCGTCACCCCTTGATTACGCCCAGCGGTCTGAGCCGTGCCACCTTCAGGGAGAGCCCGGCGCGGTGGACGACGTCGACCACGATGTCGACATCCTTGTAGGCCAGCGGCTGTTCCTCCGCGAGTCCCTCGCGACTGCGGCAACGGGCGACGACGCCGCCGCGAAGGAGTTCGTCCTGGATGTTCCGGCCCCGCGCGGCCTTGGTGGCAGCCGTGCGACTCAGGCACCGGCCGGCGCCGTGGCAGGTGGTGCCGAAGGAGCGTTCCATCGACCGCGGACCGCCGCGGAGCACCCAGCTCGCGCGGCCCATGTCGCCCGGAATGATCACCGGCTGCCCGATGCCGCGGTAGCGATCCGGGATGTCTTGGTGGCCTGCGGGAAAGGCCCGCGTCGCCCCCTTGCGATGCACGCAGACGTCCTTGCTCGTGCCGCCCACCTGATGCCGCTCGAGCTTCGCGATGTTGTGGGCCACGTCATAGAGCAGCTCCATGCCGAGGGAGTGCCACGGTTTCCCGAGCACGTGTGCAAACACCTCGCGAACCTGCCACATGAGCAGCTGCCGGTTGCAGAAGGCGTAGTTGGCGGCGGCCCGCATGGCGCCGAGATAGTGCCGTCCCTCGGAGCTCTCGACAGGCGCACAGACCAGTTGCCGGTCGGGAAGCTGCATGCCGTATTTCACGGGGGTGTCGCGGAGGGCCCGCAGCGAGTCATCGCAGACCTGGTAGCCCAGGCCGCGGGAGCCCGAGTGGATGAGCACGCAGATCTGCCCGACATGGAGCCCGAAGGCCGCCGCGGCCACGGCATCTTCCACGCGGTCGACCACCTGCACCTCGATGAAGTGGTTGCCGGCGCCCACGGTGCCGCACTGGTCGCCGCCGCGTGCCAGCGCCCGGTCGCTCACGTATTCGGGCTGCGCATCGGCGATACGTCCTTCTCCCTCGGTCAGCGCGACGTCGTCCTCGGTGGCCAGACCGCGTTGCTTCAGGAACGGCACCCCTTCCGCCATGAGCGTGCGAAGCTCCGCAGGAGAGAAGCGATGGTTGCCCCCCTGCCCCACCCCGACAGGCACGTCACGCAACAACTGATCGACGAGCCTCACGAGCACGGGTTCGATGTCAGCCATCGAAAGATTCGTCCGCATGAGGCGGACGCCACAGTTGATGTCGTAGCCCACCCCCCCGGGCGAGACGACGCCTCCGTTCGCGGGATCGGTGGCACAGACACCGCCGATGCAGAAGCCGTATCCCCAGTGGATGTCTGGCATGGCGAGGCTGGCGGTCTGGATCCCGGGCAGGAAGGCCACGTTGGCAACCTGCTCGGGCGCACGGTCGCTCCGCAGCTGCTGGATGAGCCGATCGTCGGCGAAGATCAGCCCATCGACGAGCATGCCGGGCCTGGAAGACTTCGGGATCCGCCAGGTGCATTCGTCCACCGGCTCGAGCACGCCGGTGAAGCCCCGATCGGGTGGAGTGTCGCGGATCGTGTCGGCCATGCGAGCGTGCTTTTTTTCGTGGGGAGGAGCGGCCAATCATACGCCGTCATGCGGCGACGTTTCCGGCGGCGATCAATCCGCCGCGGTCATATGTCCACGATCAGCGTGGCTTCCCAGCCTGCGGCCGTTTCGGCGACGGACAGCTCGTGCTGCGTGATCGCCTTGATCTCGTGGGCAAGCGTGTGCCGGGCCGCGTCGTAGGGCTCGCCGTATGCGGTGGCGTGGAGTCCGGAGGCGTCGATCGACACGTCAAATGTTGAGAAGAGCATGCGGCGGAGTTCGAAGGCGGCGTGGATCTCGCTGATCCAGTCGAAGAGCAGCCACATGGGATCGGTGCCGGCCACGTCGAACCGCTCGGCATGGCCAGGGCTGGGCCGGATCTGGGCGAGATCGCCAGCGATGATCTCGAACAGGCCGCGGGCGACGTCGGCCATGAGCAGTTCCAGCGTCGGCGCGGTCGCCCTCAGGCCGAGGTCGGCGGTGTGTGCGAAGACTTCGTGCATGGGGGTGGTGTCTCGGAAGCGAGGGCGGCTCATGCATCTCACGAGGGCTGGTTTCGGATTCCTGGCCGCTATGCCAACCCCGCCACCTCCGGCCTGGGCACGAGGGTGCGACGTGGGCGCACGACCTTGGATTTGTCGTTCGATTGAGCTTTTCGCGGAACTTTCTGCAAGAAGAGCCTTTCTCCCTCTGCACTGCTATGCTTCCCCCATGATACGCGGCACCATTGTGGAGGACTCTTCCATGCGATGGCAATCAGGCACCCTCTCTGCGAAGACGATGGTGCTTTCTGCGTCGACGTTCATGACGGTCATGTTTTTCTCGGCGGACCTGCTGTTCGCTGCCGAGCCCACGCCGCCCCGGGCGGGCGTGGCACAGCCACGCTCCTGTACGACCAACCAAATTTGGTC
>JBIIOL010000327.1:0-4589 GCA_044336965.1 Pirellulales bacterium
GCCCAGCCGAGCATGAAGATGCACGTGGAGAGGCCGCCGGAGAAGCTGACCGCCTTGGGATCAAACGTGCCGTCAGCCATGACAAGCAGCGATTCCATCGCCGGCTTGCGTGCCAGATTGAAGAGCTGCTGGTCGAGGCAGTCGAACAGCCAGCCGAGCGCCGCCACCGTGAGCACGAACCAGTGGTAGCGGGTCATGCCGCGATACCAGGGGCCGTCGGCCGGATCGTGGGCGGCGGAGCCCGAGGATTCAAAATGCGGCAGGTCGGCCATAACGGTTCTTCCCTGTGAGACTGTTCCAGACCCGAAGCGGGGGATCATAGCCCAAACCCGCCCCGACTTCACGCCGGACGCTCACCCGCCGCATCGGCTGCTACTTCCACATGTAGAAGGCGTCGAAGAACCGGTCGTAGAGCCGATGGATGTGGGGGTGGGGGCAGTCGTCGTGCGTGCCGGTCCGCGGCGCACACGGTCCCGCGTAGATCGGCCCGCCCGAGGGCACGCCCTGCACCCCGACGAGGTCATACGGCGCGGGAGGCATACTCGGATGGCACGGCGGCGGCGGCACGCACGGCGGCAATGCCCGCGGCTCACCACACCGGTGCAGCGGCTCGCAGGGCGCGTTCCAGTCGGCCCAGGAGTCGCTCCGCGGCTTGAGCATCTTCGCCAACACTTTCGCGGCATCCTGGCCGGTCGTCGCAGGGCTCACCTGGGGCGTGCCCTTCAATGGATCGGGCAGCGTGCCGACGGCGTCTGCCTTCCGTCGCTCTTCGTTCCTCCGCTCCAGCCTGGTCCGACGGCGGGCCGTGGCCTGCTCGGAGAGATCGTCGTCCTCGCCCAGATCGTCCCGCATGGCGTCGAAGGGGCCGGACGATTCCGTTGGGGAGTCACCAGCCGACGGCGGCGTGTCGCCGAGAGCGCTCGGCGTGTCGACGCCGACCAATCTGATCAGCCTGGACACTCGCCACGGCTCCGGCACCGCATCCACCTCGCCGTCATCCGCCGCCAAGGTCGGCCGTGTCGCTGCAGCCACGAGTGCAACGGCGATGAACAGGTGGCGACCCCATGGCCCCACGCCAAGCCTGGACCCATACTGCGGTATCATGGATGTGGTCTCCCTGCATCCACATCGGCTGTCGGGAAACCGCTGCTGGAGATCGACTGCCGCGATCGATCGGCGGCTGTCAAACGGCGCAGGATCGGCGGGGCTGGTAAGCATCTGGCACCTCATATGTCGCAGCCACTGATCGATTCCGTCGCTCTGCTCGCCGCGTTGGAGGCATCTGGCTCGCAGGTTGTTCTCGTCTCCACGGGAGGCGGTTCGCAGGCCATCCCCCACCTGGTGGCGACCCCCGGAGCGAGCACCGTGGTGCTCGAATGCCTGGTGCCCTATGCCCGGGAGGCCGTCGCTCGGCTGCTCGCAGGACCGCAGGAGAGCTTCTGCTCATCACGGACGGCGAGGCGACTGGCCGTGATGGCTTGGCAGCGTGCCTGCGGCCTGGGAGCGCCGCCGGCGACCGCGATCGGCGCCGCCGTGACGGCGAGCCTGCGGTCGCGGACGCCAAAGCGAGGCCAGCACCGCATCGTCGTCGCGGTGCATGGACTCGGCACGACGAGCGTCGCCACCCTCGTGCTCCGCAAGGAGGCCCGGTCACGCTTCGAGGAGGAGATGCTTGCCGCCGCACTGTTGCTCGAACGACTGGCAGCCATCCCGGCGGTGCACATGCGACCGTCACCGTCCAGCCGCCTCAACCTGCTCGACGATGAGCAGGTGACGATCGACTGCTGCGAGCCTCCGCCTGCATGGCAGGAACTGCTTGCCGGCACGCGGACATCGGTTCACGCGACTGTCGATCCATCGCGGCAACGGTCGGCGTGGGAGGGCGAGAAGGCCTCTGGCGCACCGGCCGCCGGCATGCTCGTGTTTGCAGGGTCGTTCGACCCGCTCCATGAGGGGCACCTGCGGATGGCAATCGTCGCCCAGGAGATCGCCGAGCAGCCTCTCGACTTCGAACTCTCGGTGACGAACGTCGACAAGCCATCGCTCGATTATCTCGAGATGCAGTCGCGGGCGGCCCAGTTCGCCGACCGCTCGCTCTGGTTCACCCGGGCGGCGACGTTCGTGGAAAAGCTCGACATCTTTCCGGAAGGCACCTTCGTGATGGGGGCCGACACGTATGTGCGGCTCGCCGATCCGAAATACTATGGCGGTTCGGTGGAGGCGACAGACCGGGCCGTGCAGCGGATCACGCGGCAGGCGCGCGGGCTGATCGTGTTTGGCAGAGAGCACAACGGCGTGTTCGAGGATCCCTCGAGGCTCGACGTGCCACCGGCCCTGCGGGCGGTGACCACCTTCGTGTCGCAGCGGGAGTTTCGCATGGACATCTCGAGCACGGCACTCAGGCGGCAACGTGAACGTGATTCGACCGAATGACCACTGGCGTCGCGCTCCCATGAATGCTCTGCACAGTCCCCCGCGACCCGTCAGACTCTTCGCCATTGTGGCCTTCCTGCTCGCTCCCACGGCCTGGACGCGGGCCGACGAACTCGCGACCGCACTCGCCCCCCACGTCGGCCAGACGCTCGACCTCGTGGAACTGGGCACGGGAAAACGGCTCGTGCGACCCGTGCTCGAGGGGATCACGACCCGCGGAGACCGGACCACGGCGCTCCGGCTGCGTGCCGAGGGCGAGCCGAAGACGATCAGCGTGTCGGTCGGAGGCATCGCCAGGATCATCGCGGGCCGCGAGACGATCCACGCGGCCGACGCCAAGGCATCGAACACGGCGCTGGCCCGCAGCCGCCGCGTGAGGGAACTCCACGAACGGCAGGAGGCGGAATCGCGCGAGCGGATGGAGTCGCATGGGGTCGCACCGTGGCCACCGCTCACGGCGGAGGAGCATGCCGCGCAGATCGCGGAACTGGAGGCCTTCGTGGCCGAGGTGCGGAAGGACTTCCCCTCGCTCGCGGTGAGCCAAACGCACGAGTTTATCGTCGCCACCGACATCCCCGCGGCGCAGATGGCCCCGTTCACGGCGAAGCTCGACGCCATGCACGATTTCCTCTGCGATCTCTACGGCATCCCGCGGGGAGAGCCGGTGTGGAAGGGCAAGTGTCTGGTGATCGCCTTTCTCCGCGAAGAGGATTTCGTCGCCTTCGAACCCAGGTTCATGAAGGTCGAGACGGGGGGCGCCCACGGCCTGTGTCACCAGCGCAGCGACGGCCGCGTGGTGATGGCCTGCCATCGGGGCGACGACGCCTCCGCCTTCGCCCATATGCTCGTGCACGAGACGAGCCACGGATTCAACCACCGCTGGATGTCGCCGGAGCACCTGCCAAACTGGCTCAACGAGGGGATCGCCGAGTGGGTCGGCACCCAGGTGGTGCCGCACTGCCGGCAGGTGCCGATGAAGGAGGCCCGCGCGGTCGAATTCATGAAGGCAGGCGGCAGCTTCGGACCAAACTTCTTCGCGGTCGGGCCGGACCATCACATCGCCGCCGTGCAATACGGCATCGCGTCGAGCCTCGTGAAATTCATGGCAGCCCGCGACCAGAAGCGGTTCGCGGCATTCGTCCGCGGCATCAAGGAGGGGATGTCGGTCGACGAGAGCCTGAGGGCGTCTTTCGACGCGTCGCTCGCCGACCTGATCACCGCCTACGGAAAAGCCATCGGCGTGCCAGGCCTCTAGAAAAAGGGGACGCAGCTCTTTTGTCCCAAAAGAGCTGCGTCCCCTTTTCCTACAGGCCGCGTTTGACGAGCGTCCGCAGGCCCTCCAAAACCCGCGAGAATCGCGTGCGGGCGCGGTCGACGGCCTGGGTCTGTTGTCTGTCACGCTGCCGTTTGATCTGGAGCTCCCTGCCAGACATCTTGATGCGGCCTGCCGCAATATCGAGGTCTTCACGGGCCAGTTGCTGTGCCCGCTGCGCCGCCCTCCCCTGGAAACCCTGAAACTGCGACTCGATCAGTTGCAAAGCCTGTTGGTAGCGTCCCAGCCGGAATTCGCAGTCGCGGACCTGGATGATGGTGGCAATGCCCGGCACGAGGCCGCTTCGTTGGGCGGCGTCGACGAGCTGACTGATCGTGCCAACGTCCAGGATCTGGTCGCGCTCGGCCGGATCGACCGGCTTCTGCTGCACGAGATAGACGCGTTGCCGCTCGATGGCGGCCTCGAGGCGATCGAGCGACAGCGGCTTCATCGGTGCGTCGTGCATGCAGGAGCGAAAATGCAACTGCCCATCCACGATCGCCGGCGAATGCGTCTGGATGAGGGAATTGCTCGCGGCCCCGATGACGAAGTAGAAGGCCTCCGGATCGAAGCGATGGTCGGGCTGCACCAACTCCACGTGAAGCGTGGATCGCAGGATGGCCAGTTGCTCGTCGGCGGTCGTGGCCTGCCCGAGGGACTCGACGAGGTCGCGGGAAAAAAGATCCATGCGATCCATGGCGGTGGCCCCGAGGAGAACGGCTCGCCGCAGGATAGGCGATCCGGCGGGGAGATGGAAATGCCCCGGGGCCTCGTGTTCTCGGCTCCTGCGGGCTCACGGAAACGACTTTTTCCCGTTTCCAGAAAATTTGACCAACGCCAGGCA